>NZ_JBKOTX010000019.1:0-51411 GCF_047086965.1 Roseovarius halophilus (ex Wu et al. 2025)
GTCCGTGCCCGTCCGTGCGCGCGTTTCGCCGGGATCAAGGCAGGTCACCGGCGCCCCGCGCGCCGCCATCTGGGCGCGCCGTGCCTCCAGCTGCGCGACACCGCCCGGTGCATGGGCCAGATGCAGCGTGCCGTTGCGCACCGCCTCGCACGCGATCCCGTGCCGCTCGATCAGGCCGAAAACCAGGTCGGGGCCGGCCGCAAGCGCCGCGTTCAACCGCTCGCCGGCCTCCTGTCCCATCTCGTCGCAGACGGCGTCGGGCGGCAGCCACAGCCCGGCATTGACCAGCCCGACATTCCGGCCCGAGCCGCCATGGCCCACGCGCTCGGCCTCAAGCAGAACCACATCGGCTCCCTGCCCCGCGGCCTCCAGCGCCGCCGAACAGCCGGTGAAGCCGCCACCGACGATGGCCAGATCAACATGGCACTCACCTTCGAAAACGCGGCTCTCGACATGCTCCGCGGCCGTGCTCTGCCACAGGATACCAAGCCCGCTCATTGCGCCAGTACCCGTTTCGCGGCCGCGATGATGCTGTCGCGTGACGGTAGGGTCGCACCATAGGCCGGCCCGGTGGCGATGAAGCTGTCGCGCGCCGCCTCGCGGGCCAACCGCGCGCGTGTGCGCTGCGACAGGATCGTCATCAACGCCTCGGACTGCGATCCGGTGGCGCGGCATTCGTCCACCACGAGGATGCGCGCACACCCCGCCACCGCCTTCAGCAGCGCGTCCTCGTCCAGCGGCGCCAGCCATCGCAGGTCCACGATGCGCGTCTCCGCCGGGATGTCGGGCAGCGCCTGATGGCTCAGGTAACTGCCGTTGCCGTAGCTCACGATGGCCAGTTCACGCCCCTGCCCCGTCACGCCCATGTCCCCCGGTGCCAGCCGCTCGCCCTCGGCCGGGTAGCGCCGCATCCAGCCGCCGTCGCCCTCGGCGTGCAGGTCGCGCACGGGGTAAAGCGCGATGGGTTCCACCATCACCACGACGCAGCCTTCCTCGCGGGCCAGCCGGACCGCCTCGCGGTACATGCAGACCGCGTCGTAACCGTTTGACGGACAACCGATAACGATACCCGGGATATCGCGCAGCACGGCCAGCGAATTGTCATTGTGGAAATGCCCGCCAAAGCCCTGCTGATACCCCAGCCCGGCGATCCGCAGAACCATCGGGTTGGCGAACTGGCCGTCGGAAAAGAACGGCAGCGTGGCCGCCTCGCCGCGCAGCTGGTCCTCGGCGTTGTGCAGGTAGGCGAGGAACTGGATTTCGGGCATCGGGACATAGCCGTTCTGCGCCAGCCCCAGTGACAGGCCGAGGATGCTTTGTTCATCCAGCAGGCTGTCGATGACGCGCCGCGTGCCGAACCGCGCCTGAAGCCCCTTCGTGATTCCGTAAACGCCCCCCTTGCGCCCGATATCCTCGCCCGCCATGACGATCTCGGGGAATTGCAGCATCAGGTCGCCAAGGCCGAGATTGATCAGCTTGTTCAGCGGCTGCGGCGCGTCCAGCGCGCGCATGTCCGACGGGCCGAACGCGGCTGCGCGGTCCTCGGGGCTCGGCGTGTTCGCTGCCGGCCGCAATCGGGCAGGCGGCAGCAGCGACGCCATCACCTCGTCGGCCGTCCGCAGCCTCGGCCGCGTGACGGCCGCATCGCATTTGCGCGAAGTTTCTTCCCAAACCTCTTGATAAAGGTCTGCTATTTCTTCTTTTGACAGGCCGGCTTGCCACAACCGCGCGGCGCTGTGCAGCAACGGGTCACGCGCTTCGTCCGCCTCGATCTCGGCCACCGCGCGATAGGCCGATTCAACGTCCGCGCCCGCATGGCCATAAAGCCGCACACAGCGCATGTGCAGGACCGCCGGCTTGCGCCGGTCGCGCACCCATTTCGCGGCCTCCGCCGCCACAGCGCACGTTTCCACAGGGTCGAGGCCATTACAGGCGAAATAGCGCAGGCCAGGGCGGGCACGCAGCACGGCCTCAATCCAGCCGTCAGGCGATTTAACGGAAATACCTATCCCGTTGTCTTCACAACAAAAAAGCAGCGGCAGCGGGACGCCTTGCCAGCTTGTCCAGCCGGCCGTGTTCAGCGCGCCCTGCGCCGTCGAATGGTTCAGCGACGCATCGCCGAAGCTGCAATAGGCGATGGCATCGGCGGCATAATCCGGCTCGGGCGGCGGATGGCGGCGCATCAACCCGATCGCGTAGGCCGCGCCGACGGCCTTGGGCAGATGGCTGGCGATGGTCGAGGTCTGCGGCGGAATGTTCAGCGCCTTCGAGCCCAGCACCTTGTGCCGGCCGCCGCTGATCGGATCCGCCGAGGACGCGGCAAAGCTCAGCGCCATGTCGGTAATCGCGTCCTGCCCGGGCACTTGCAAGGCGCGGGAAAGCTGGAAGGCGCCGTCGCGGTAATGCAGGAAGGCCGGGTCGGTCGGGCGCAGGGCCGCGGCGATGGCCGCCGTTCCCTCGTGCCCGCTGGACCCGATGGTGTAGAACCCCTGCCCGGCTTTCTGCATGTGCCGCGCCTTGCGGTCCAGATGGCGGCTGGCCAGTTGGGCGCGAAAGATCGCGACGAGCGCATCGCGCTCCGCCCCCTGCCCGCTGACCTCGGGCAGCGCCGGCAGATCGCCTTCCGCGACCCGGCGAAGAAAGTTCTCGTGCACGATCTCGGCGCGGTCCATGCGCTCCCTGCCCGCTTGCGTTTCCACCTGCCTAGCCACGCGGCCGCGGCGGTGCAATACCGACGCGATACCACCGTGACGCGGAACTCAGAAAAACGCCTGCAACCCGGTCTGCGCCCGCCCGAGGATCAGCGCGTGAACGTCGTGCGTGCCCTCGTAGGTGTTCACCGTTTCAAGGTTCATCATGTGCCGGATCACCTGGTATTCACCGGAAATCCCGTTGCCGCCATGCATGTCCCGCGCCATCCGCGCGATGTCGAGGGATTTGCCGCAATTATTTCTTTTTATGAGGGAAATCAGCTCCGGGGCGGCACTCGCCTCGTCCATCATCCGCCCGGTGCGCAGGGCCGCCTGGAGGCCGAGCGCGATCTCGGTCTGCATGTCGGCAAGTTTTTTCTGGAAAAGCTGGGTCTGTGCCAGCGGCCTGCCGAACTGGTGCCGCTCGAGCCCGTAGCTGCGCGCGGCGTGCCAGCAGAACTCGGCCGCCCCCATCACGCCCCACGCGATGCCATAGCGCGCCCGGTTGAGACATCCGAAAGGCCCCTTCAGGCCCTGCACGTTGGGCAGCAGCGCGTCGTCGCCCACCTCGACGTTATCGAGCACGATCTCACCCGTGATCGAGGCGCGAAGGCTTTGTTTTCCCTCGATCTTGGGCGCGCTGAGCCCCTTTGCCCCCTTGTTCAGAACGAACCCCCGGATCTTGCCGTCATGGGCGTCGGACTTGGCCCAGACGATGAAGACATCCGCGATCGGGCTGTTGGAAATCCACATCTTGGCGCCGCGCAGGCGGTAGCCGCCGTTAATCTTCTCGGCGCGTGTCTTCATCCCGGCCGGGTCGCTGCCGGCATCCGGCTCGGTCAGGCCGAAACATCCGATCAAATCGCCTTTTGCCAAGCCCGGCAGGTAGTTGCGGCGCTGCTCCTCGCTGCCATAGGCATAGATCGGGTACATCACCAGCGAGGATTGAACGCTCATCATGCTGCGATAGCCCGAGTCGACGCGCTCGATCTCGCGCGCGACAAGACCGTAGCTCACGTAACCGGCCGACAGTCCGCCGTATTCCTCGGGGATCGTCGTGCCAAGCAGGCCCATTTCGCCCATCTCGCCGAAAATCTCCGGGTCGGTCCTTTCCTCGGCATAGGCGTCGACGACCCGCGGTTGCAGCGTTCCCTGCGCGAAGCTGCTGGCACTCTCGGCGATCATGCGCTCTTCCTCGTGCAGCTGGTCCTGCAGGAGAAACGGGTCATCCCAGTTGAAAGACCCGAGATCGGGCTTGTCCTTGTCACACAGCGACGGGGTATCCAGGCTCATGTCGGTATCCTCATGCAGAAATTGCGCATTTTGGATAGATTACACGTGTTTTATACCCCAGTATAACGAAAAACCAGCAAGAATTCATGACTAAACCGCATATATCCGCCCCGCGCCGTCTTTTGCCCTCGACCGCCTCGCTGCAGGCGCTCGAAGCGCTTGACCGGCTGGGCAGCGCGACGGCCGCCGCGCAGGAGCTTCATCTCAGCCAGAGCGCGGTCAGCCGTCAGTTGCGCACGCTGGAGGATCAGCTCGGCGTCGAGCTCGTCATCCGGGAGGGGCGCGGCATGGTCCTGACGCCCGAGGCCGCGGCCTATGCCGAGGACGTGCGCGCCGCGCTCCGGCAGATCACGCAGGCCTCGCTCAGGCTGACGACCACGCCGTCGGGCGGCAGCGTGAACCTTGCCATCCTGCCCACCTTCGGGATGCGCTGGCTGGTCCCCCGGCTGGCCGATTTCACGCGCCGCCACCCTGCCGTCACGATAAACTTGTCGACCCGGCTCAAGCCATTCAATTTCGGCACCGAACCCTTTGACGCAGCGATACATTTCGGCCAGGAAGACTGGCCCGGCACGCAGGCCATGCGCCTGCGGGGCGAGGCCGTCGTACCGGTATGCGCGCCGGCCCTGCTGGACGGGACACGCATCGCAGCACCGGGCGACCTGCGCCAGCTGCCGCTCATGCATATCGAAACCCGGCCCGACGCGTGGCCGGCATGGTTCGCCGCGCACGGCATCGCCGGGGCGCGGGTGACCGGCACGACCTATGACCAGTTTGGCACGCTGACGCAGGCGGCGCTTCACGGTCTCGGCGTGGCGCTGCTTCCCGATTACCTGGTCGAGCAGGATCTGGCGACCGGCCGGCTTGTCACGGCATGGGGCGGACCGACGCCCATGCCGGGCGCCTATTGGCTGGTCTGGCCGGTGGAGAAATCGCGCAGCCCGGCGCTGATGAAATTCCGCGACTGGCTGGCCGGGCAGGCCGACGACGATGACGGGTTGCCGCGGTGATCGTCGGGGGCCGGCGCGGCCCGCTCATGGTACCAGCGGCAGGATAACCCGGAACTCGCTGCCCTTGCCCAACGTGGATTCGACCCGCAGGCGCCCCCTGTGGCGGTTGATGATGTGCTTGACGATGGCCAGCCCCAGCCCCGTGCCACCCTTCTCGCGCGAGCGGTGGCTGTCCACCCTGTAGAAGCGTTCCGTCAGGCGGGGAATGTGACGCTCGTCAATGCCGGGGCCCTCGTCGTGAACCGCACACACCGCCGCCGGCCCGCGTACCGACGGGGCGTGCTCGTTCCGGCTGGCCAAGACGGTAACCGTCTTGCCGGCGCCGCCGTACTTGATCGCGTTCTCGATGAGGTTGGTGAACACCTGCGACAGCTGGTCGGCATCGCCTGTGACGACAAGCGGCTCGCTCGGCAGGGTCAGCTCGATGCTGACATCCTTTTCATCCGCGAGCGGCTTGAGCGCGTGATGCACGCCCCGCAGCGTCTGTTGCAGCGTGACGCGATCCCTCGGGCGCACGCGCTCCTGATCCTCGACCCGGCTCAGCGACAGCAGGTCCTTTACCAGCCGTTCCATCCGCGCGGCTTCCCTGTGCATGGTGTGCAGAAACCGCTCGGTGGCGGCGGGATCGTTCCGCGCGGGGCCGCGCAGCGTTTCGATGAAGCCCATGAGCGAGGTCAGGGGCGTGCGCAGTTCATGGCTGACATTGGCAACGAAATCGCGGCGCATCTGCCCGGCGGTTTCAAGGTGGGTGATATCCTCGAAACAGACGAGCGCCCCGTTGCCCGTCTGCGTCTCCACCCGGCTGCATGTCACGATGAACGTGGTGTCGCGCGCGCCGTCATTGGTCAGGTACCGTGTCTTGCGCTGCGTGCCGTCCCGAAGGCAGGCCTCGATCGCGTCAAGCACGTTGGGCTGACGCAGCGCGGTGATGAAATGCCGCCCCACGATCGCCTGCCCCAGCAGGTCGCGGGCATCCTTGTTGGCGCCGAGGATACGCTCACCCCGGCCGATCAGGACGGCCGGCAGGGGAATGCCCTCCAGCAGCGTGGCGATCGTCTGATCAGCCATGTCCCTAGAGCGCGACCAGACCCGCGCGGAAGCGGCGCATGTTCTCCTGGTAGTTGCGCGCGGAGGCTTTCAGCCCCTCGATGGCCTCGTCGTCGAGCTGGCGCACCACCTTGCCCGGCGCCCCCATCACGAGGCTGCCATCGGGAATTTCCTTGCCCTCGGTGACCAGCGCGCCGGCCCCGATCAGGCAGTTCCGGCCAATCCGCGCCCCGTTGAGCACCGTCGCCCCCATCCCGATCAGGCTGTTCTCGCCGATGGTGCAGCCGTGCAGCATCGCCTTGTGCCCGATCGTGCAGCCCGGGTCGACCGTCAGCGGATAGCCCATGTCAGTGTGCATCACCGTGTTTTCCTGCACGTTGCTGCCCGCGCCGATCACGATGGGTTCGTTGTCACCGCGCAGAGTGCAGCCGAACCAGACCGACGCGGCCTGTTCCAGAACGATCCTGCCGATCAGGTTGGCATCGGGTGCCACCCAGGTGTCCGCGGCGATCTGCGGCGCGTGGCCGTCCAGTTCATAAAGCGTCATTGCATGTCCTCGAATTCCTGATGCAGGGCCTTTACATGGGCGTTCAGCCCCGGCTGTTGCAACCGCTTCAGCCGCGCGGCGGTGACGATCGTCCTGAGTTTCTCGTCGGTGGCGTCAAGATCGTCGTTGACCAGCACGTAATCGTATTCCGCCCAGTGGCTGATCTCGTCCCAGCTCTTGCGCATCCGCTTGGCGATCACCTCGGGCGTGTCCTGCCCGCGCGTGGTCAGGCGGCGGTGCAATTCCTGGATCGACGGCGGCAGGATGAAGATCGACAGCGTGTGCTGCCCAAGTGCCGAGTTCTGGATCTGCTGCGCACCTTGCCAGTCGATGTCGAAAAGAACGTCGCGGCCCGCGTTGATCGCCGTCTCGACAGGCCCTTTCGGAGAACCATAAAAGTTGCCGAACACGTGCGCATGTTCAAGCATCTCGCCCGCCGCGACGTCGCGCTGAAACTGCTGTTCGCTCAGGAAGTGGTACTCGCGCCCGTCGACTTCACCCTCGCGCGGGGTCCGCGTGGTGGCCGAAACCGAAAAGGAAAGCGTCGGATCCCATTGGCGCAGCCGGCGGGTCAGCGTGGATTTTCCCGCCCCCGAGGGCGATGAAAGGATGATCAGCAATCCGCGCCGTGTGCTCATGCCCTGCCCCTGCCTTCGCTTGCGGCCTTCACGGCCGCGATACCTGTTTCATTCCACATTCTGCACCTGTTCCCGCATCTGGTCGATCACGCTCTTGAGGTTCAGCCCGACCGCCGTCAGGTTCGGGTCCTGCGCCTTGGAACACAGAGTGTTGGCCTCGCGGTTGAACTCCTGGCTCAGGAAATCCAGCTTGCGCCCGACAGGGGACCCTGTCGCAAGCAACTCGCGCGCCGCCTCGACATGGGCACGCAGGCGGTCGATCTCCTCGGTCACGTCGGATTTCACCGACAGGACCGCCAGTTCCTGTGCCACGCGCGCCTCGTCCACCGCCGGGGCGTTTTCGCTCACCCGCGCCAGCGCCTTTTGCAACGCGTCGGCCATGCGGGAGCGCCGCGCCTCGGCGGCGGCGGCGGCGTCATCCGTCAGGCGCGTGATATCGGCAAGCTGCCGCGTCAGCACCTCCTCTAGTGCCGCGCCTTCGCGCTGCCGCATGTCCACGAAGGTTTCCAGAAGCGCGTCGAAATCCGCCAGCAGGGCCGCCGCAAGCTCGGCGGTAGCCTCCGGTGCCGCGGCCGTTTCCATCACCCCGCGCATGCCCAGCACGTCCGCCGCCGTCAACGGCGCGAGGGACATGCCACGCGCCGTTGCCCGTGCCTCGGCCTGCGTGACGGCGTCAAGCGCCGCCTCCAACGCGGCCGCGTTGACCGCGAGGGGGCCACTCTCCGCGCGGGTCTGCACCTTGAGCGAGAGCGTGACATTGCCGCGCGCCAGAACCTTGGCAAGCCGCGCGCGCAGCGCCGGTTCCAGCCCCTCGACCCAGTCCGGGACGCGCAGGCGGACATCAAGGCCCTTGCCGTTGACGCCACGCAATTCCCACGCCCAGTCATGGGCGCCGTCCCCTCCCTTGGCAGAGGCGAATGCCGTCATGGAACAAAGCAAGCGAAGCTCCCCGGATCGTGCGATGGTGTCCTAGCCATTCCCCGCCCAACTGGCAAGCGATGCGCGACCGCGTGGGCGGACCGGTTGCCATCGGGTTAACCAATCGCACAGGAATTTCGACAATTTCGCGCTTAATTGTGGCATATTGTCCTTACGGCCACGACGCGGGGGCCGTCTCGACAAGGGCAAGGGAACCACCATGCAGAACGACCGGCCATCATGGATGTTAGACGAAACGTTGCTTGGCGACGTTCCGGCGAAATCGCACGAGTTGCGGGACCTGCTTGGCTACTGGGACGCGATGCGCGGACAGGACGACGTGCCGCGCCGCGAGGATATCGACCCGCGCCGGATCGAACCCCTGCTGGCCCATGCCTTCATCGCCGAACGCATTGCACCGGGCCAGTCCCGTCTCAGGATCGCCGGCTCGCACCTGCGTGACCTGATGGGCATGGAGGTGCGGGGGATGCCCGTGAGCTGCTTCGTCGAACCGGGCAGCCGTGCGCAATTGGCGGACAGGACGGTCGAGCTCTTCGATGCGCCGGCCCTCGTGCGGTTTTCCCTGCGCGCGGCCGGGACATCCGGAACGCTGCTGATGCTGCCCCTGCGCAGCGATCTGGGCGACATATCCCGCGCGCTTGGCTGCCTCGTCACCGGGGCGTCTGCCGCCCCGCCACCGCGCCGCTTCGAGATATCGGCATCGCGCGTCCTGCGCGTCGGCCGCGACCGCCAGCCGGTGGCAGACGGTCTGTCCGCGCCTGCGGAGGGATTCCAGCACGGCACACGCCACCCGAGCGAACGGCCGTGGCTGCGCGTGGTCAAGTAGGATAGCGCTGCATCCGGCCACCACGGAGGCGGCCGGACAACGGCGTTATCATCACCCTGCCCGCGCCGCCGCGCGTTCCTCGCGCAGGCCCGACAGCTGCTCGGCCACGAGAAAGGCGAGCTCCAGCGATTGCGACGCGTTCAGACGCGGGTCGCAGGCGGTGTGGTAGCGATCGCTGAGGCTTTCCTCGCTCACCGCGCGCACCCCGCCGGTGCATTCCGTCACGTCCTGCCCCGTCATTTCGAAATGCACACCCCCGGGGATCGTGCCTTCGGCGCGATGCACGCCGAAAAATTCCTGCACTTCGCGCAGCACGTTCTCGAAGGGGCGGGTCTTGTACCCGCTGGCCGACTTGATGGTGTTGCCGTGCATCGGATCGCACACCCAGACGACGTTCGCGCCTTCTTCCTCGACGGCCCGGATCAGCCGCGGCAGATTTTCGGCCACCTTGCTTGCGCCGAAGCGTGATATCAGCGTCAGACGCCCGGCCTCGTTGTCAGGGTTCAGGGTGGCCAGCAGCCGCTTGAGGTCGTCGGTCTCCATCGTCGGGCCGCATTTCAGCCCAACGGGATTCAAGACACCGCGGGCGAACTCGACATGCGCACCGTCGGGCTGCCGCGTCCGGTCACCGATCCAGATCATGTGGCCCGATCCGGCCAGCCATTTCCCGCTGGTCGAATCCAGCCGGGTCAGCGCCTCTTCGTATTCCAGCAGCAGCGCCTCGTGGCTAGTGTAGAAATCCACCGTCTGCAACGTGTGCGCGCGATCGCTGTCGACACCCGCCGCTTTCATGAAATCCAGCGCGTCGCTGATGTGGTTGGCCATCTCGCGGTACCTGGTGGCCTTCTCGCTTTCGGTGAAGCCGAGCGTCCATGCATGGACCTGGTGCACATCCGCGTAGCCACCCGTAGAGAAGGCCCGCAGCAGGTTGAGCGTGGCCGCGGCCTGCGTGTATGCCTGCAGCATCTTCTCCGGGTCCGGCACGCGGGACTCTTCTGTGAAGGCCAGTTCGTTGATGATGTCGCCGCGATAGCTGGGCAGTTCCACGCCATCCACGACCTCGGTAGGTGCGCTGCGCGGTTTGGCGAACTGGCCCGCCATCCTGCCGACTTTCACGACCGGCACCTTGGCGCCATAGGTCAGCACCATCGCCATCTGTAGCATCACCTTGAAGGTGTCCCGGATCGCGTCGGCGCTGAATTGTTCGAAGCTCTCCGCGCAGTCCCCGCCTTGCAGCAGGAACGCCTCCCCGCGGGATGCAGCGCCCAGTTGCGCTTTCAGCTTGCGTGCCTCACCGGCGAAAACCAGCGGCGGATACTGCGACAGCCGCTCTTCCACGCGCCTGAGAGCGGCGGCGTCGGTATAGTCGGGCATTTGTATCCGCGGTTTCGCGCGCCAATCGGATTTTTGCCACTCGGCCATCGTGTCTCTCCGCTAAAAACTGTGCCCGCTCTATACTAAACCGGCACCCAAGTTACCATATGGGTGCCAGAGGAAATTTCGCAATTCCGGACGGCGGGACTTGTCAAGTGCGACGGTTTCGTGAAAGTGGCCAACAACGGGATATGACCGGAGAATCGGCAGCAATGCGGACTGAAGCGTCAAAACGCGGCGAGAGCGGCCAGACGCCCCCGCAACGGTTCGTTTTCGTGCTGATGGAGGACTTCACGCTCCTCAGTTTCGCGGCAGCAGTGGAATGTCTCAGGATCGCCAATCGCATGGCCGGGCGGACCCTCTACGAATGGGTCGTGAGCGGCGACGCCGAAGAAGTCATCACCTGCTCCTCCGGCGCGCGCTTCCACCTTGACACCGGTCTCGGCGAATTGACGCGCGACGACATCCTGCTGCTCTGCGGTGGCAGCCACATCCAGAAAGCGACGACCAAGCGTCTTCTCAACTGGGTGCGCCGCGAGGCCCGCCGCGGCCTGCGCATCGGCGGGCTGTGCACGGCGGCCTACACGATGGCCAAGGCCGGGCTTCTCGACGGCAAGAGCGCCACGATCCATTGGGAAAACCACGACAGTTTCTCCGAGGAATTCCTCGAGGTCGAACTGACAAAATCCGTCTTCGTGGTTGACGGGGCCCGAATGACGACGGCGGGCGGGACATCCTCCATCGACCTGATGCTCAAGCTCATTGCCGACGATCACGGTGAGAAACTGGCCAACGAGGTCGCCGATCAGTTGATCTATTCGTCCATCCGGACGGATCAGGACACGCAGCGATTGTCCGTGCCCACGCGCATCGGCGTGCGGCATCCCAAGCTGAGCCAGGTCATCCAGATGATGGAAAGCAATATCGAGGAGCCGATCAGCCCCTCCATACTGGCCAAGGAAGTGGGCATGTCCACGCGCCAGCTTGAACGGCTGTTCCGCCGCTACCTGAACCGCAGCCCCAAGCGGTATTACATGGAATTGCGGCTGCAGAAGGCGCGCAACCTCCTGATGCAGACGGACATGACCGTGATCAACGTGGCACTGGCCTGCGGCTTTGCCTCGCCCTCGCATTTCTCCAAATGCTACCGGTCGCACTACAACACCACGCCCTATCGCGAACGCGGCGCGCAGGCCACACGCCTGTCCGTGTGATCGCGGTGTCCTGTCGATCGTCACCCGGGCTGCCGGCCCGGCGTGAAACCGAACGGCCGCCGGGGGCTTCCCCCGGGCCATCGTGCCCGGTAAGGGTGTGAGGATGACCGAGCCGAGCTGGCACATACCCGATCCGGAAACACAGCCGGAATTTTACAGCGACGTGCCGATGAAACGGATTGTCGCGTGGCTGGTCGACACCGTGCTGATCTTGCTCATTTGCCTCGCCGTGCTGCCGTTCACCGCCTTCACCGGAATACTCTTCTTTCCCTTACTGATGCTGAGCGTCGGTTTCGCCTATCGTGTCATCACCATCGCGCGCGGTTCGGCGACATGGGGCATGCGGCTGGCGGCGATCGAGTTCCGCACGCTCGGGGGTGAACGGTTCGATCTTGCCATGGCGTTCTGGCACACGCTGGGGCTGACGATCTCCTTCGGGTTTCCGGTACTTCAGCTGATCTCGATCGTTCTGATGATGACCACGGCCAGGGGGCAGGGGCTGTCGGACCATGTTCTGGGCACTGTCGCGCTAAACCGCCGCGCTGTCGGATAACGGCCCGATTCCCCCTTGGACAATGCCGGCTTCGCTGCTAGCTTTTTAGTAAAAGGAAGCCGAAACATCATATGCGTCATACACTTCCCATAGCCCCCCAGTTCTATGTGACGGCGCCGCAGCCCTGCCCCTATCTCGAGGGGCGGATGGAACGGAAGCTGTTCACGGCGTTGCAGGGGGACGGCGCGCAGCGTCTCAACGACACGCTGTCAAAGCAAGGTTTCAGGCGGTCACAGAACGTTCTCTACCGGCCTTCCTGCGCCGATTGTGCGGCCTGTCTTTCCGCGCGGATCAACGTGGCCGACTTCACGCCGTCCAAAAGCCAGCGCAAGACGCTGCGCCGCAACCAAGGGCTGGAGCGGCGCGCAACCTCCCCGTGGGCGACCGAGGAACAATACGACCTGTTCCGGCGTTACCTCGAAAGCCGGCACGCGGATGGCGGCATGGCGGATATGGACGCTTTCGAATTCGCGGCCATGATCGAGGAAACCCCGATCCGCACCCGGGTCGTAGAATACACCGACCGCGAGACGGGGGACCTGGTGGCGGTGTGCCTGACCGACGTTCTGGATGACGGCGTCAGCCTCGTCTATTCGTTCTACGATCCCGATCGGCCCCGGGCGTCGCTCGGCACCTATGTCATTCTGGACCATGTCGAGATCGCGCGCCAGAGCGGCCTGCCCCACGTGTACCTCGGATACTGGGTGCCGGGCAGCCCCAAGATGGGGTACAAGGCCGCCTTCTCGGGGCTGGAGGTCTATGTCGGGGGACGGTGGCAGAAGATGAAGAACCCGGCCGATTTCGACTCGCAGCGGCATCCGCTGTCGAACGACCCCATAGCCGAACAGGTGGCCAATATCTCGCTGCCCGACGGGAGCCCCCTCCGCAAAGGCTGAGGACGCCTGCCCACCGGACCGACCATCATCAGCGCGAGCGGGCTCTCCACCCCCCGCGCCGCTTGGGCGTCGTTGGCGCGTCCCGGCCGGCGGCAAGAACGCGCGTCATGGGATGATCCGCCGGTTCATCGCCATGCCGCTCCAGCAGCACGGCGATGGCTTTCGTGCTCTCCAGAGTGTCGGGAAGCGACAGTGCCCAATCAAGGAAAACCGACCGGCATTCCTCGATGGTTATGCCCTCGATGCGATAGGCCTCGCGCACCAGCCCCTTCGGGTCGAGCGTGTCATGTGTCATGGGGCGGCCCGCCCGGTACGCGCGCCAGCGCTGCGTCGATCACCGCGCCGGCTTTCTGCGTGGACGTCTCCAACGCGTTCATCAGTGTTTCCATGCTTTCCTCGCCAGTCGCTTTCAGCACGAAGGCGACCCCGCCCTCGCCCAGCTTTTCCGGATCCAGTGCGGCCTCGCTCAAGAGGCGCGACGCCTGAAGCAAAGACCAGCAAAGCGCATGCGCCCCGGCAAGCGCATTCCTTTCGCCGTCATCCAGCCAGCCGATTGCGACACATGCGTCAAGCCCGGCCGCAACGCTCCTGTCGGTTTCCGGTTTCATCAGGCTGCCGGCTTGTGCGATCAGTTCGACTT
The DNA here is from genome assembly GCF_047086965.1 of Roseovarius halophilus (ex Wu et al. 2025). Taxonomy (NCBI): domain Bacteria; kingdom Pseudomonadati; phylum Pseudomonadota; class Alphaproteobacteria; order Rhodobacterales; family Roseobacteraceae; genus Roseovarius; species Roseovarius halophilus (ex Wu et al. 2025). The sequence continues at coordinate 13,668 of NZ_JBKOTX010000019.1, forward strand.
CCTGCAAGCGGCCATGGCCCAGCTTGGCATCAAGGGGGCCGTCGGGTGTCTTTGCCCGCGCGATGCGTGCGCGCATCTCGGCGACTTCCCTCAGGATCACCTCGCGGTCGCGGCCCTTGCGCATCAGCATCTCGGCGCGGAATGTCTCGACATCGTCGGCGATCTCGTCCGTCCCGGCAATCACGCGGGCCCGGGTCAGGGCCAGATGTTCCCAGACCCATGCCTCATGCCGTTGATACTCCCGGAACGCCGTCCAGCTTGTCGCCACGGGCCCTTGATTGCCCGACGGGCGCAGCCGCATGTCCACCTCGTACAGCCTGCCCTCCGCCGTGGGCGCCGTGACGGCCGTGATCAGGGCCTGCGTGAGCCTTGCATAATACTGCCGCGCCATGAGCGGTCGCTTGCCGTCCGACATGGCGTCACCGGGTGCGTCGTAGATAACGATCAGGTCGAGGTCTGATCCCGCGTTCAGCCGCGCGGCCCCCAAGGACCCCATCCCGAGAACGACTGCCCCGCGACCGGGCGGGCGCCCGTGCTTGGTCGCGAACTGGTCCAGCACCGCGGGCCACAACGCGGCGATCGTGGCCTGCGCGAGATCGGCATATTGCACGCCCGCCTGATCCGCGTCGACGAGGCCGCGCAGATGATGAACCCCGATCCTGAAATGCCACTCCTTGCACCACCGGCGCGCGGCGTCCAGCTTGCGCTCGTAGTCGTCTTCGCGGTCAAGCCGCCGCGACAGGGCCTCCTGCAAGGCGGGGCGCCCGGGCCACGGGGCAAAGAAATCGCCGGCAATCACGGCGTCCAGAACCGCCGCGTTCTGCGAAAGATGGGCCGCCAGCTTGGGCGATGTGCCGGCGATGTCGACCATCAGGTCGATGAGATGCGGATTCGCCTCGAACAGCGAAAAAACCTGAACCCCAGCGGGCAGCCCGGCAAGGAAACCATCGAACGCCATCAGTGCCTCGTTCGGATGGGCGGTTGCCGCCAGCCGCGACAGGATGTCGGGCCGCAAACGCTTGAAAATCTCGACGGCGCGGGAGGACCGCAGGGCCGGATAACCGTACCAGCGTTCGATGACCTCGCTGTCAAGCCGGGTCTCGGCGGTCGACATCCCGGATGTGTCCTCGGGCGAGAAGAACCCCTCGATCAGGGTGTGCACCTCGGTCAGCCGGTCCAGCAGGTCCGCCTTCAGATCATCGGTCTCTCGGCCCATGAACGCCGCGAGCCGGGCAAATTCGTCCTCCGACGTGGGCAGCGCATGGGTCTGCGCGTCGCGCAACATCTGCAAACGGTGCTCGACCTCGCGGTGAAAGCGATAATGCCGCGTCAGGATCTGCGCCGTGTCGGCGCCGATCCAGCCCTTGTCGGCAAGGCGCGCCAGCCCCTCCACCGTGGCGCGCACCCGCAGGTCCGGGTCGCGCCCGCCCGCGATGATCTGCCGGGTCTGGGTGAAGAACTCGATTTCGCGGATCCCGCCGCGGCCAAGTTTCATGTCGTGACCGGGCAACGTGAGCGGCCCGCCGAGCCCCTTGTGTTCGCGGATGCGCAGCCGCATGTTGTGCGCGTCCTCGATCGCCGCGAAGTCCAGATGCTTGCGCCAGACAAAGGGGCGCAGCACCTCGAGAAACCGGTCGCCGGCAGCCACGTCCCCCGCGCAGGGCCGCGCCTTGACATAGGCCGCGCGTTCCCATGTGCGCCCGAGGCTTTCATAGTAGGTCTCGGCGGCGGCCATGGCCATGCAAACCGGGGTCACGGCCGGATCGGGCCGAAGCCTGAGATCGGTACGGAACACGTACCCTTCGGATGTCTTGTCGCTCAGCATCGACGCCATGCGACGGGTGGCCCGGATCAGCGCTGCACGGGCATCATGATAGTCGGCCGCCGCGAACCCGGTTTCATCGAACAGGCAGATGAGGTCGATATCGGAGCTGTAATTCAGTTCGTGCGCGCCCATCTTGCCCATGGCCAGAACGACCATGCCGGCACAAGTGTCGATATCGGCCTCCGTCTTGCCGGGCAGCTTGCCCCGACGGATCTCGCGCCCCACCGTCGCGGTCAGGGCCGCCTGCACGGCATGATCCGCCAAGTCGGTCAAGGTGCCGGTAACCTCTTCGAGCGGCCAGACGCCGGCCAGATCCGCGAGCCCGGCAAGCAACGCGATCCGGCGCTTGGCCTGTCTCAATGCCGACGCGGTCTGTTCCGGCGACCGGTCTGGATCGTGCATCGAGGCGAAAACCGTGTCGCGCGCCTCCTCGGGGTCGGCGACCGCGGCCGAAAACCAGTCCGCTTCGGCCTCGATCAACATTTTCAGGTAGGGGCTGCATCCTGCCGCACCATTGACGAGATCGGCAAGATCGGGGCCCAAGCCGGGAACCCGTGCCCGGGCTTCCGCCCCGTGATCGGGATCGAACGGGCGCGGCAGGCGCGTGATGCGTGACGAAAATTCCATGGTGCCCGTCATAGCGGCACGCACGGGCGGGTCAATGATCCAATGGAGCCCACGCTAGACCAGCGATGTCACCCAAAGGATCATCGCGTCCTCGTCGCTGACCGACACGACGTTGTGGCCCATCGTGGCATCGTAATACGCGCTGTCGCCGCGGCGCATCTCGATCGGCTCGTAGAACTCGGTGTAAAGACGCACGACACCGGTCAGCACGTACAGGAATTCCTCGCCGTCATGGCGTACCCAGCCGTCGAACTCCTCGACGGACCGCGCCCTGACCCGCGCGCGGTACGGCAGCATCTGCTTCTTGCTGAGCGTCTCGCCCAGCAACTCGTGCTCGTAGGTGACGGTCGCGTGATGGTCGCCCTCGCCCGCGCGCGTCACCGACATGCGGCCGCTGATCTGGTCGCGCTGCGGCGGCGTGAAGAGCTGCGGCACCGAGATTTGCAGACCGACGGCGAGTTTCTTCAGCGCCTCGTAGGTGGGCGACATCTGCCCGTTCTCGATCTTGGACAACGTGGATCGCGCAAGACCTGCCTGGCTCGCGGCCTGTTCAAGCGTCCAGCCGCGCGCCTTGCGCAGCTCGCGCACACGCTCGCCCAGATTCAAAGGCTCGACGGCATCCTTCTCGCCGTTCTGGCGCGCGACGCGGATCAGGTTGACCGGGCTCTTGTCACTCATGCCTGCAGCCTATACGCGCAGGTCCGCGCACTTGCAACTCGCCCCTGTGCCGCCTAAGGCTGCCACATGCTTTCCGTATTCGATCAAGGGCCGCCGTTGCCCTGCCCCGCACCGTTCAACATGGCCGCGCATGTCCTTGCCGCGGGGCATCACAGCCCCGACAAGATCGCGCTGGCTGTTCTGGGCCTGTCCGGCGCCGAGCGCTGGAGTTACGCCCGCCTCCGGGCGACGGTTCTCGGCACCGGTACCGGGCTGCTGCGCCGCGGCCTGACGCCGGGACAGCATGTCCTGATGCGGTTGGGAAACAATGTCGAATTCCCGATCGCCTATCTCGGGGCGATCGCCGTCGGGCTGGTGCCGGTGCCCACCTCGTCGCAATTAACCGAGCGCGAGGTGGCCGACATCATCGACACCATCCGCCCGGCCGCCATCCTGCACGGGGCCGGCATCGCCTGCCCCGACACCGATGTGCCGGTCATCGACCAAACGGAACTGGCGCGGATGCGGGACCTGCCGCCAGCCGATTTCGACATGGGCGATCCGGGCCGGATGGCCTATGTCATCTACACCTCCGGCACATCCGGGGTCCCCCGGGCGTTGGCTCATGCCCACCGGGCGATCTGGGCCCGGCGCATGATGTTCCGTGATTGGTACGGGATCGACGAAAATGACAGGTTGTGCCACGCGGGGGCCTTCAACTGGACCTACACGCTCGGGACCGGCCTGATGGATCCTTGGACGGTTGGCGCGACCGCCTTGATCCCCGAGCCCGGGATCACCCCCGCGCAATTGCCGCTCCTGCTCAAGAGACACGACGCCACGATTTTCGCGGCCGCGCCCGGCGTCTATCGCAAGCTGCTGAAGGATGGCGGCCCGCTCACGCTGCCGAGGTTGCGACACGGCCTCTCGGCCGGAGAAAAGATGTCCGACACGATCCGGACATCGTGGCAGACCGCCACGGGCACCGATGTCTACGAGGCGTACGGCATGTCCGAATGCTCGACCTTCATCTCGTCCGCCCCCGGCCGCCCTGCCCGCGCCGGTACGCTCGGACGGCCCCAGCAGGGCCGGCGCGTCGCCGTCGTGGGCGCCGAAGGCCCGGTGCCCATGGGCGACGAAGGCACGATCGCGGTGCACAAGGACGACCCCGGACTCATGCTGGGCTATCTCGGCGCACCGGAGGCCAAGCGCGCGAAATTCCGGGGCGAATGGTTCCTGACGGGTGATCAGGGCTGCATGAGCGCGGATGGCGATGTCACCTACCTTGGACGCGCCGACGACATGATGAACGCGGGCGGCTACCGGGTATCGCCGATCGAGGTGGAGAACGTGCTCAATGCCCACCCGGGCGTCACGCAGGCCGCGGTGACCGAAATCGAGGTGCGGCGCGACGCGCGGCTGATCATGGCCTTCTACACCGCCCCCGAACCGGTTGCCGACGCCGAGCTGGACCACTATGTGACGGCGAATCTCGCCGCGTACAAACGCCCGCGCGGTTTCTTCCACGTGCAGACCCTGCCCACCGGGGCCAACGGTAAACTCCTGCGTCGCGAATTGCGGCCGATCTACGATGTGCTCCATGGTAAAACTTGACATCATATCCGATCCCGTCTGCCCCTGGTGCTACATCGGCAAGGCGATGCTTGATCAGGCATGCGCCGAACGGCCCGATCATCCCTTCACGCTGCAATGGCACCCCTACCAGCTCAACCCGGAAATGCCCGCGGGCGGGATGGATCGCGCAACCTACCTCGAGCGGAAATTCGGCGGCAAGGAGGCCGCCGTGCAAGCCTACCTGCCGATCGCGGAACAGGCCGCGCAAGCCGGCCTCACGATCAACTTCGACGTCATCGAGCGTATGCCCAACACGCTTGACGCGCATCGGCTCATCCATTGGGCGGGTATCGAGGATCGGCAGACACCTGCGGCGATGGCGTTGTTCCGGGCCTATTTCGAGGATGGACGCGATATCGGCGATCACGAGGTCCTTGCCGACATTGCCGACAGTGTCGGGATGGATGCCGCCGTGATCCTCAAGCTGCTGGCCGCCGACGCCGACACCGAGGATATCCGCAAACGCGACAGCGATTTCCGCGAAATGGGAATCACCGGCGTGCCGACCTTCATCGTGGCCGGACAGCACGCCGTTCCCGGTTGCCAGCCCAAGGATTTGTGGATCAAGGTCATCGACGAGATCTCCGGGCAACTGCAGGGAGGATGAAACGCGATGCGCGGGGCCAAGGCACTCACCTTGCTCGGAATGCTCGTGCTATTCGTGCTGGGCGGCACGGTGTATTTTCGCCTTGTCGAAGGGTGGAGCTGGCTTGACAGCTATTTCTTCACGGTGGTGACCCTGTCCACCGTCGGCTATGGCAGCCTCGTGCCGGCGACGGCGGCCGGCAAGATCGGCACGACGGTTTTCATTTTCCTCGGCCTCGGCGTCTTTGCCGTTGCGATCCAGCAATTCGGATCCTTCGCCATGCGCAAGCGCGAAGAACATACCGAGTGGCTCATCGCGCGGCTCGGCCATCACGAGCGGCCGGACACGACCGAACCCGAGGCCGCGAACGACTCCGAAAGACCCGGCGAATGACCCACCGGGCCGGGCGGCCCGGCAGGGCCGAGTTCGTGGCGCTGATGGCGATGCTCGTGGCCACCGTCGCGTTCTCCATCGACGCGATGCTGCCGGCCATGTCGCTCATCGCGCAGGAACTCAGCCCGGATGCGCCGAACCGTGCGCAGTTGATCGTGACCGGGTTCGTCCTCGGCATGGGAACGGGTACCTTCCTTGCCGGGCCTCTCTCGGACAGCTTCGGGCGCAAGCCCGTCATCATCGCAGGGGCGTCGCTTTACGTTCTCGCGGCCGCCTTGGCGGCGCTCGCGCCCAGCCTCGAATTGCTGATCGCCGCGCGCGTGTTTCAGGGCCTCGGCGCGTCCGCGGCGCGGGTGGTGCCGCTTGCGATCGTGCGCGACATGGCATTGGGCCGCGAAATGGCGCGGATCGTCTCCTTCATCATGATGGTATTCACGCTCGTACCGGCCGTCGCGCCGCTTGCGGGCGACGGCATCATGGCGCTGACCGGATGGCGCGGGATTTTCGGGGGATTTGTCCTTTTCGCGCTTTTTTCGACAATCTGGCTGGTTTTGCGCATCCCCGAGCCGTTGCCGGCCGCGCGACGGCTTCCCTTCCGGATCAAGCCGCTCACGAGGGCCGCGCGGGACGTGCTGGCGCACCCCGCGCTGCGCCTGATCACCGCCGCGCAGGCGCTCTGCATGACCGCTCTTTTCGCCTCTCTCAGCTCGATACACCAGATATTCACCGTTACCTACGACCGCGCGGAAAGTTTCCCGTGGTGGTTCCTGGTGATCGCGATCCTGTCCGGGGTGGCGAGCCTTTTCAACGCCTCCGTCGTCTTGCGGCTCGGGATGCGGCGCGTGGTCGCCGGGGCGATGACGGCGCTTATCGGCCTGACATGCATCGTCCTACTCTACAGCGCCGTGACCGGCGGGGCGAACCTGCCGTTCGGGGTCTATCTCGTTTGGCAGGCCACCGTGTTCACGCACACGGCGCTGACGCTTGGCAATCTCAATGCGCTCGCGCTCGAACCCATGGGGCATATCGCGGGCACTGCCGCCAGCATCTTCAGCGCGACCGCCACGGTGGGCGCCGTCGTGCTGAGCGTTCCCATCGGGTTGATGTTCAACGGAACACCCGTTCCGCTTTTCGCGGGGGCCCTCGTGGCGGTATCCCTCGCGCTCGGACTGATGCGTTACCTCCGCGATCCCGACTGAATGCCGCACGCCGCTCGGGCCCGATATCGCCTTGACCCGACAGGAAATCCACCCCGATAGTGACTCAAAGCCCCGACACGAGGACACCATGACCAAGGCCTACCTGTTCCTAATCATCGCCGTCCTTTGCGAGGGACTGGGCACGACCTCCTTGCAGGCATCGCAACAATTTTCCCGCTTCTGGCCGTCTGTCGGCGTCGTTATCGGGTTCGGCGCCTCCTTCTATCTTCTTATGATTGTTCTGAAATTCCTGCCGCTCGGGATCACGTATGCGGCATGGTCGGGGCTTGGAATCTGCCTGACAGCCTTCCTTGGCTGGGCGGTGTTCCGCCAGTCGATCGACCTGCCCGCGGTCCTCGGGATGTTGCTTATCATCGCCGGGATCGCGGTGATCAACCTTTTCTCGGACACGGCAACACATTGACCACTCAGCACCGGTTGGCAGCGGCGGATTTCTGCGCCTGCTCGCCGCGAATGGCCGCAAAATCATACCGATTCGGCTTCAGGGGTTTCGGGTTCGCGGCCTGAAATGACACCATCTCGATTTATAAATCTCAAATTTAACGGAAATTATCGCATGCCGCCATGAAAGCGATGATGCCGGTCACAGCGCCCCGGCCGCGGACCATTGTCAAACGAGGGCGAACTGGGCCTCTTCCTTGTCGCTCCATCTGACGCGCAGGTCGAACCCGGTTTGCGTCTGCATTTCCTCCTCGACGAGCCCCCTTTCGAAAAGCCATGCCCGGCGCCGTCCTTCCTCGAACCCGAGGTGCAGGCGTGTCTCGTGGGTCCGGGCGCGCAGGATGCTTGTTATCTTCTCGCTCAGAGCCGTCACGCCCTCGCCGGTCATGGCCGAGGTGATGACCACATCGTCGCGCCGCGCGGCCTGCGTGAGCCGTGCCCCGCGCTGATCGGCCTCCAGTCTATCTATCTTGTTCCAGACTTCCAGTTGCGGCGTGCTTTCGCGCACGCCCAGACCTTCGAGGATATCATGAACATCACGGGCCTGTTCCTCGGTCTCGGGGTGCGATATGTCCCGCACGTGGACGATGATGTCGGCCTCAAGCACTTCCTCCAGTGTCGCGCGGAATGCCGCAACGAGTTCGGTCGGCAGATCGCTGATGAACCCGACCGTGTCACTCAGGATCACCTCGGGGCCGCCCCCGGGCAGTTCGATCCGGCGCATCGTCGGATCAAGGGTGGCGAACAACATGTCCTTCGTCATCACCTCTGCGCCGGTCAGCCTATTGAACAGGCTGGATTTACCAGCGTTCGTATATCCCACGAGCGCGACGATGGGGAACGGCACTTTGGCGCGGGCCTTGCGGTGCAGGCCCCGCGTCTGCACGACCTTGTCCAGTTGGCGGCGCAATCGAACCAGCTGCTCGTCGATGGCCCGCCGGTCCGCCTCTATCTGCGTTTCGCCCGGCCCCCCGACGAAACCGAGCCCCCCGCGCTGCCGTTCAAGGTGGGTCCATGCCCGCACCAGCCGGGTGCGCTGATAGGAAAGGGCCGCCATTTCCACTTGGAGGACTCCCTCGCGCGTGGCCGCACGGTCACTGAAAATCTCGAGAATCAAGCCGGTCCGGTCGAGGAGCTTGACACCCCAAGCCCGTTCGAGGTTTCGCTGCTGCACGGGCGTAACCGGGCCGTCGATCAGCACCAGCTCGATACCCGCTTCGGTGACTTTTGACTTGAATTCCTCGATCTTTCCCTTGCCGAAAAGCGTGCCCGGCTGTGGCCGTGTCAGACGCACGACTTCCGAGCCCGACACCACAAGCCCGGGCAACGCGCGGGCCAGCGCGACAGCTTCGTCAAGAGCCAGTTCCGGGTCACGCGGCGCATCCCTGCCGGGAATGTCCGGATGCAACACCCACGCGCGGGTGTCTTTCCCCTCAGTCCGCATCAAGAGGCGTCGTCACCGTCGTACAGGTTCAGGGTCTGGGATGGCATGATCGTTGAAACCGCATGCTTGTAGACAAGCTGGGATTGTCCATCACGCCGCAGCAGGATGCAGAAATTGTCGAACCACGTTATGACCCCCTGCAACTTGACCCCATTGATCAGGAATACGGTGACGGGAATTTTCGTCTTGCGAACCTGGTTCAGAAATGCGTCTTGCAGATTTTGTCGGTCGGAAGCCATTAACCCTCAATACCTTTTTTCTTGCTCTTGCCGCGGCCCGGCAGTTGCCCGCTCTGGTCCCGATAGAGTATGGAGCCGCACGGCCCGAGTTTCCAGCCCAAAAATAAACGCGTCGGCCATCGCGGCGCCCGATGCGTTTCAATCACGCCACAGTGCCGGGTTGAAAACGGCGATTATGGCGAGTGTTTCCAGACGCCCCACAACCATGGCCGCGCTGAAAATCAGCTTCGCGACCGCCCCCATTTCAAGCAGGGCGACGGGCTCGGTGGCGGCGACGCTTGTCAGCGGCCCCGTTGTCGAAAGCGCAGCGATCGACAGGACGAGCGCTGCCTCGAACTCCTGTCCCAATGCCGCCAGCAGGACCGTGACGAGAGCAAGCGAAAGCGCGAACAGCATGAAAAAAATCCATGCGATGAACGCTCCCTGCCGCCGTATCCTGCGGCTTCGTGCGCCGGCACGTCCCATCGACGACGGATGGATCAGCCTTTCCATTTCCCGCTGGCCATTCAAGTACAGGGTGTAGACCCTGAGCAACTTGACACCACCAGCCGTTGTCGCCACCCCGCCGCCCACGAGCGCGAGGCCAAGCAGGATCAGGCCCGGCGTTCCCAGCCCGGACCAGTCCTGCGCCGCATCCCAGTCGGCGCTTTCGAAACCCGTCGTCGAAAGGAAAGAAAGAACAGTAAAGATACTGCCCCAGAGTCCACGCAACCCCTGTTGCAAATCTTCGGACTGGTCCACTTCGAAGGCGCCGAACCAATGCCGCAGGAACAGCAGCATTGGCACCCCGAGGACGAGCACAACGCCGAGGCGGAATTCCGGGTCGTGATGCAGCCCCGGCCGCGCCGATGTCAGGGTGTCGGAGGAAAACGTCAGCCGCGACAGGGCGAAGAACATGAAGAGAAAGATGACCCCCTCGCCGGCAATTCCCGCACTGCCTTCACCCGGCCCGCCGATGGACGAAATGCCGCTTGTTGCCAGCGTGGACATCGCGTGCACGAGCGCCACGAACGAACGTTCGCCACTGATCACCAAAAGAAGCCATGCCGCCGCGGTAAGGCCGAAATAGATCGGCGCAAGCTGCCGCACGGCCTGCTCGATGCGTTTTGCCGCATCCGCCCGTTCGAACCTGTCAAGCCGGGTATCGCCCTGCCCCGGCTCCGCACTCGCCGTGACCTCGAATCCCCCGAGCGCCAGCGGCGCAAGCACCGCCGACGCGGATACCCAGATCAGCAACCCGCCCCCCCAGCCGACAAGCGCGCGCCACAGGTGCAGGCTGTCGACGAGGCGCCCGGGCACGTCGAAAAGGGTGGCGCCCGTGGTCGTGAAGCACGACACCATTTCGACATAAGCGTTCAGAAAACGCGTTGTCGCAAGGCCTTCGTAGAAAGGTATCGCCATGAACAGCGGCAGCAGGGTGTAGGCCAGGAAAAGCGACAACAGGTTGGCAAGATCACCCGATTTCTTGCGCTGCTCCCCGGAAATGGCCAGCCCGATGACGAAAACGACGAAAAGCCCCAGAAGCCCCGAATACGCGAATGCGCGCGCCATGCTGTGATCGTCGCGTATCAGCGCATCCAGTGCCGGCAGGAACATCAGGACCGCCGAAATGCCGGCCAGTACCAGAAGCAGCGGAAAACTCAGGAGTCGGGCTGTCATCGGCCGTCCCGGATCAGAAGAAATCGATGGAGACCTGAAGCAGCCTTTCGACCCGCTCCACATCCGAGGCCATCGCGAAGATCACGATCACATCCCCGGCCTCGATCCGCAAGCCGCCCGAGGGCTTGATGATCGCGTCGCCCTTCTTGACGGCGCCGACGAGGACACCTTCTGGAAAGTCGATGTCGCGGATCGTGCTGCCCGCGATCGAGGAGGTCGACATGACCTCGGCCTCGATCACTTCGGCCTCGGCGTCGCCTATCGAGTAGACGGCCCGGACGCGCCCGTGCCGGATGTGTCGCAGGATAGAGCTGACCGTTGTTGCACGCGGGTTGATATAGGCGTCGATACCCAACGGCTGCATCAGCGGCAGCAAGGTGGGGTCGTTGATCAGCGCGATGGCGAACGGGCAGCCTTCGGCCTTGGCGCGAACAGCCACCAGCATGTTGGTCTTGTCATCATCCGTGACCGCCAGCACCGCGTCGGCCCGTGCGATCCCGGCCTCGGCAAGAAGCGCACTGTCCATCCCGTCACCGTTGAGCACGATCGTGCGCTCAAGCGCATCGGCAGCCCGTTCCGCGCGCCGCCGGTCACGCTCGATCACCTTGCTGCGGACCCTGTGATGGCGAGATTCGAGGGACAGGGCAACAGACAGGCCAACATTGCCCCCGCCAACGATTACCATTCGCTCCTGCTTGCGATCGGCCTTGCCGAAGACTTCGAGCGTGCGGGGAATGTCCTCCATCGGGGCGAACACATAGGCTTCGTCCCCGACGAAAAGCTGGTCGCCGGCCTCGGGCGCAAACAGCCGCCCGTCGCGCCGGATCGCCAGCACGATCACGCGAAGGGTCGAGAAAAGATCGCTTAGTTGCCGCAGGGGCGTGTTGACCACCGGACAATCCTCGGCCAGCCGGAAGCCCATCAACTGCGCCTTGCCGCCAAAGAACCGCTCGGTATCGAAAGCGGCCGGGGCGGCGAGACGCTGAAGCGCGGCCTCGGCGACCTCGCGTTCGGGGCTGATCACGACGTCGATCGGCATGTGGTCGCGGCGGTACAGGTCAGAATAGATCGCGTTGAGGTAGGATTGCGCCCTCAGACGCGCGATCTTTCGCGAGATGGCGAAGACCGAATGCGCCACCTGGCAGGTGACCATGTTCACCTCGTCCGAATAGGTGGCCGCAATGATCATGTCGGCATCCCGCGCACCGGCGCGGTCCAGAATGTCCGGGTAGCTCGCGAATCCGGCGATGCCCTGCACGTCGAGGGTTTCTGTCGCGCGGCGCACGAGGTCGGGATTGCTGTCAACCACCGTCACGTCGTTCTTTTCGCCGCTCAGATGACGCGCGATCTGCCAGCCCACCTGACCGGCCCCGCAGATGATGACCTTCATGCGCCTTGCCTCACCAGTCCTAGCGTCGCTGAATGGCAGACGGGGTATGGTTGGTCAATTGCTTTGTCACCGTCATGGCAAAGCGAAAGGGCCACCCACCGGGCGGCCCTTTGACAACGGGTCGAAGACGACGTCAGCGCTTCGAGAACTGGAAGCTGCGGCGGGCCTTGCGCCGGCCGAATTTCTTGCGCTCGACAACGCGGCTGTCGCGGGTCAGGAACCCGGCCGCCTTGAGCGGCGAGCGCAACGCCGGATCGTAAAGCTGCAGCGCCTTGGAAATGCCGTGCTTGACGGCGCCGGCCTGCCCGCTGAGCCCGCCACCCTTGACCGTGGCCAGGACATCGAACTGGTCCTCGACGCCCGCGACCTCGAAGGGCTGCCGCAGGATCATCTGCAGCACGGGGCGGGCGAAATACTTGTTCAGTTCCTTGCCGTTCACGGTGACGCGGCCCGAGCCCGGCTTGATCCAGACGCGCGCGGCGGCATCCTTGCGCCTGCCCGTCGCGTAGGACCGGCCCAGCTCGTCGCGAACGGGTTCGCGGGGGGTCTCTTCCTCGCCGGCCGGCTTGACGCCGCCTTCGGTCACCGCTTCGAGACCCTCGAGGGTTTTGATTTCTTCAGCCATCAGTATGCCACCCGCGTATTCTTGGAATTCATGGTCTTCACATCGAGCGTTTCGGGTTGCTGCGCCTCGTGCGGATGTTCGGCCCCCGCATAGACACGCAGGCTGGTCATTTGCTGACGTGCGAGGCGGTTGCCCGGCAACATGCGCTTGACCGCGCGGGTCACGACACGCTCGGGGTGCTCACCCTCCAGCAGCTGTGCCTTCGTGCGCGACTTGATGCCGCCCGGGTGGCCGGTGTGCCAGTAGAAGTTTTCCTCGCGCTTCTTGCCGGTCAGCTGAACCTTGTCGGCATTGATCACGATGACGTTGTCGCCCATGTCCATGTTGGGCGTGAAGCTCGGCTTGTGCTTGCCGCGCAGGCGCGTGGCGATGATCGATGCTAGACGGCCGAGAACGACGCCTTCCGCGTCGATCACGATCCATTTCTTGTCGATATCCGCCGGCGTTGCAGAGAATGTTTTCATTACAGGTGATACCCTATCTTGCGTCGGTGCGGGGCCGCATGTGGCGGACCCGTGTTCGATGGATGCGTTATACCGACAAACAATCGTGGGTCAACACAGAGGAAATTGATTTCCGTGTTTAATTTCAATACTTTGCAAATTAGGTAATATAATACCCCATGCACGTGGACCCATTCAACCGCCTCCCAAAGGCCACGATCACCGCGCCGATACCGTTCGATCGTGACACCCGCAAGCCGCTGTTGCCCCGTCCACGCCGGGCGCTCGACCGCCTCAGCCGCCGGATCGGGGCGGGATCGAATAGGTCAGGCTGGCGCGGGCGACGGGGTCGGCCCCGTTTTCGGAAAATATCAGCACCTCCCCCACGGCGAGAACCCGGCCCAGTTTCAGCAGGCGGCATTCGGCGATCAGATCCGTCCGGGCCGCGGGCTTGCGCATGAAGTCGATGGAACAGTTCGTCGTCACGGCAAGCGCCCGCGGCCCGATCATGGCAAGAATGGCAAGGTAGACGGTGACATCAGCCAGCGCAAAGATCGACGGCCCTGATACCGTGCCGCCCGGGCGCAGATGCGCGTCGCCGACGCGCAAGCGCGTGCGTATACGCATCTCGTCAAGGTCCTCGATCGTGAATTCGCCGGCGACTTGCGGAAACTCGCGATTCAGGAACGCGGTCAGCTCCCCGGCGGTCATTTCAAGGCTCATGCTTTCCTCCCTGCCCGATCACGGCTAATGATGGCCATAACGACAAGGGAGAGACAAGATGGCAATACTGGAGCGAACGGACGCCGGCGGGATCGCGCGACTGACCTTGAACCATCCGGAAAAACTCAACGCCTTGAGTGACTTGATGCTTGCCGCCCTGCAGGACGAATTCGATCGGCTGGCCGATGACCACAGCATTCGGGCCGTCACCCTCGCCGGGGCGGGCAAGGCGTTCTGCGCGGGGCATGACCTCAAGGAAATGACGGCGGGACGTCAGGCCGAGGATGGTGGAAAGGCTTATTTCGCCGATCTCTTCTCGCGGTGCAGCAAGGTGATGACCAGCATCCGCAACCTGCCGCAACCGGTGATCGCGCAGCCCCATGGCATCGCCACCGCAGCGGGCTGCCAACTGGTCGCGTCATGTGACATGGCCGTGGCCGCCCACGGGACGCGCTTCGGGGTCAACGGGGTCAATATCGGGTTGTTCTGCTCCACCCCGATGGTGGCGCTGAGCCGGAATATACCGCGAAAACAAGCATTTGAAATGCTCACCACGGGTGCTTTCATCGAAACGGACCGCGCGCTGGAACTGGGGCTCATCAATCGTGCCGTGCCGGCCGAGGCGTTGGAAACGGCCGCTGATGAACTGGCACAAACGGTGGCGGCCAAGCTCGGCGCGGCCGTGCGGATCGGCAAGCGGGCGTTCTATGACCAGTTGGAAATGCCGGTGGACGAGGCATATGCCTATACCGGCCAGGTGATGGTGGAAAACATGATGGAGCGTGACACCGCGGAGGGGATCAGCGCCTTTCTGGAAAAACGCGCGCCGGAATGGGAACAATGACCTGCATCGCGAATCATGGTTAACGCGTCGAGATGCAACGAATTTCGGCCTTGGTATCGCGGCGGCGGCGCGTCTGCATCGCGTCGGTGGGCCGTGGCGCCGGGGCCGCGTTTAACACGCCGTACGCCGGCCCCCCGTTTCGGGACATCGCGGCCGGGCAGCGGGCCTTTTCAACCGCCGCGCGATGCCCTATATCCCGCGCCATGAACGAGAGACTGCATATCATCGGCGGCGGCATGGCCGGATCGGAGGCCGCGTGGCAGGCGGCCGAAATGGGCGTCGACGTGACCGTCCACGAGATGCGGCCCAAGGTGGGCACCTTCGCGCATCGCACGGGCGACCTGGCCGAGATGGTGTGTTCCAACTCCTTCCGGTCGGATGACGACGAACAGAACGCCGTGGGCCTGCTCCACTGGGAAATGCGCGCGGCGGGCGGGCTCGTGATGGGCATGGCCGACCGGCACCGCCTGCCGGCCGGTGGCGCTCTGGCGGTGGACCGTGACCCTTTCGCCCGATCGGTGACCGGGGCCTTGCGCGCGCACCCGAAGATCACCGTTCAAGAAGATGAAATCACGCAACTTCCCGAAAGCGGCCGATGGATCGTGGCGACCGGGCCGCTGACGTCGGAAGGGCTCGGCGCGGCGATCGCGCGGGAAACCGGGCGCGAGGCTCTGGCCTTCTTCGACGCGATCGCGCCGATCGTGCATCACGACAGCATCGACATGTCCAAGGCGTGGATGCAGTCGCGCTATGACAAGGGCGAAACCGAGGACGAGCGCACCGCCTACCTGAACTGCCCGATGGACCGGGACACCTACGAGGCCTTCGTCGACGCCCTGCTGACCGCCGACAAGACGGAATTTCACGAGGGTGAAACGGCGGAGTACTTCGACGGCTGCCTGCCCATCGAGGTCATGGCCGAACGCGGGCGGGAAACGCTGCGCCATGGCCCGATGAAGCCCGTGGGCCTGACCAACCCCCATGCGCCCGAGGTGAAGCCCCATGCCATCGTCCAGCTGAGGCGGGACAACGCGCTCGGGACGCTCTTCAACATGGTCGGGTTCCAGACCAAGATGAAGTACGGCGCGCAAACCGATGTTTTCCGGATGATTCCGGGGCTTGAAAATGCGCGTTTCGCGCGCCTTGGCGGGATTCACCGCAACACGTTCATCAACTCGCCGACGTTGCTGGACAGGCAGATGCGGATGCGCACGCGGCCGCATATCCGTTTCGCGGGCCAGATCACCGGGGTCGAGGGCTATGTCGAGTCGGCCGCGATGGGGCTACTGGCCGGGCGGTTGGCCGCGGCCGAAATCACCGGTCGCGCCCTGCCCGACGTGCCGCAGGACAGCGCGATGGGCGCGCTGATCCATCACATCACCGGCGGGGCCGACGCCAAGACATTCCAGCCGATGAACGTCAATTTCGGGCTGTTCCGCCCGGTCGAGGGGCTGAAAGGCGGGCGCCGCCGCCGCAAGGACCGGTACAAGGCCTATACCGATCGCGCCAAGGCCGCCTGGCGCGAGTGGCTGGCGCATTCGGCACTGGACGCCGCGACACCCGTGTGATTTCGTTCGGCCATGGGGAAGATTTCACGAGAACCCGTGGTCGGGCCGGCACCTGCGCCGCTGCATCGGGGGCGGGAGTCTGCATGATTGAAAAAACGTGACATTCTCGACCCGATTTGCCCCGTCGCCCACCGGACCGCTGCATCTGGGCCATGCCTATTCGGCGATGCTGGCGCATGACATGGCCCGCGCGGCCGACGGCATGTTTTACCTGCGCTTCGACGATCTTGACCGCGCACGCCGCCGCGCGGCGTGGGAGGCGCGGATCGAGGAGGATCTGCACTGGCTGGGGCTGACATGGCCACAGCCGGTCTGGCGCCAATCCGATCGCCTGAACCGTTACCGGGACGCGCTGAAAGTATTGTGGGATCAGGGGCTTGTCTATCCATGCTCATGTTCACGCGCCGATATCCGCGCCGCGGTCGCCGCCCCGCAGGAGGGCGCGCCGGTGCAGGGGCCGGACGGGATCGTCTATCCCGGCACCTGCCGCCCTGGCACCCCGGCGCGCGGCCAGATGCCCGACGGTGTTCTGCGGCTCGACATGCGCCGGGCCCTCGCACGGCTGGGCGCGGCGCCGGAATTCACCGAAACCGGTACCGGCCCGGACGGCGAGACGGGCATCATCCGCGCGGCGGACATGGTGACCCGCGTGGGCGATGTGGTGCTGGCGCGTCGTGACATGGGCGCGGCCTATCATCTGGCGATCGTGGTCGATGATGCCGACCAAGGGATCACCCACGTCATCCGTGGACAGGATTTGTTCGCGGCAACGCTGATCCACGTGGTGCTGCACCGGTTGCTGGGGCTGCCGAGCCCTGTCTATCGCCATCACCGCCTGATCCGCGACGCGGCGGGCCGGCGGCTGGCCAAGCGCGACGACGCGCGCGCCATCGCGACCTACCGCGCCGACGGCTACGCACCCGGGGACATCCGCCGCCTTGTCGGGCTGTGAGCGCCGCGCGCGCTCACTCGGCCACGGGCGCCATGATCTCGTGTTCCTCGCCCCCGCGGATGGCAGTGTAGAAACAGCTGCGCCGCCCGGTATGACAGGCCGGGCCGGTCTGGCGGATTTGCAGCAGCAGGCAATCGCGGTCGCAATCCACGCGCATGTCGACCAGTTCCTGAACGTGGCCGCTGGTCTCGCCCTTGATCCAGAAGGCTTGCCGCGACCGGCTCCAGTACGTGACGCGGCCCGTCTCGAGGGTGCGCGCGACCGCTTCGGCGTTCATCCACGCCATCATCAGGACCTCGCCGGTCGCCGCGTCCTGCGCGATGGCCGGGATCAGGCCGGACTCGTTGAATTTCAGGCTTGCGGGGTCGAATGTCATGTCGGAAAACCTTTTGCATATCGAGCGTTGGACTCTATCTATGGGATAGAACAACGAGGGGGAAGCCATGAGCGGCGAGACGGACCTGATCAAACTATACTCCGCGCGCATCCTCGAACTGGCCGCCGACATCCCGCATCACGGACGTCTGGCGGAGCCCGAGGCCAGCGTCAAGCACCGCGCCCCGCTTTGCGGATCCACCGTGACGGTGGACATCAAGGCCCGCGACGGGCGCGTCACGGAATACGCCGCCGAGGTCAAGGCCTGCGCCCTGGGCCAGGCCGCCGCCAGTGTCGTTGGCGGCGCCATCATCGGCCGGTCCCTGGAGGAGGTGCGCGCGGCGCGCGATTTTCTCAAGGCCATGCTCAAGGAGGACGGCCCCACCCCGGCGGCGCCGTTCGACGGGCTGGAAGTGCTGCGCCCGGCGCGCGATTACAAGAACCGGCACGATTCGATCATGCTGACGCTCAACGCCGCGGTGGAGGCCCTGGAGGAGATCAAGGCCGCCAGCCCCTGCGCCTGACACCACCGGAACGCGCCCTGTCATGTCGCCCCGCACCGTCTGGACATTCAATTTCACCGGCTGGATCCTGTTCACGGTCTCGGCGCTGTTTTTCACTTTGGGCACATGGCGCGCGGGCGACGTGATCGGCCTGATCGCGAGCCTTGCGTTCCTCGTGGCCTGCATCGCCTTCATCATACCGGTCTGGATCCACCGTCCGTCCAAGACGGATCACGACTTCACCGATTGAGCCGCGCCCGGCGCGGGCGGCGCGCGCCGGCCCGTGCTCACCTCGATCGTGGCGTGATCCATGCCGAAATGCTCGCGCAGGCAGGCGCGCACCGCTTCTCTAACCTCTGCGGGATCGAAGCCGTCGGCCACGCGCAGTTCCAGCGTCGCCATGGGACGTTCCTGCGTCACCTGCCATGCATGGATATGCGTGACCCCTGCCACGCCGGGGATTTCACGGCCCAGCACCTCGGCCACTTCGCGGCGGTCGAAACTTTGCGGGGCGCCTTCCAGAAGGATATGGCCCGACTCGCGCACCACCTGCAGGGCCGAGCGCAGGATGATCACCGCGACGAGCACCGACAGGATCGGGTCGATCGGGGTCCAGCCCGTCCAGAGGATGACCAGCGAGGCGACCAGCGCCGCGACCGAGCCCAGAAGATCGCCCGCCACGTGCAGCGCGGCGGCACGGATGTTGAGGTTGTCGCTGCCGTCGCGCGTCAACACGTAGAAGGACAGGACATTCACCACGAGCCCGGCCAGCGCCACCCACAGCATCAACCCGCCCAGCACGTCGACGGGGTGCGCCAGCCGCTTCACCGCCTCGACGAGGATCCACGCGGCGATCACGAAAAGCGCCATGCCATTGACGAAAGCCGCCAGCACCGAGAAGCGGTCATAGCCGTAGGTGCGTTTCCAGTCCGCCGGCCGGCGGGCGATGCGGAAGGCGAACCACGCCAGCATGAGCGAGGCGAAATCCGTCAGCATGTGCCCGGCATCCGCCAGCAGCGCGAGCGAGCCCGAGATCACGCCGCCGGCCACCTCGGCCAGCATGAAGCCGCCGGTCAGCGCGGCGGCGATGGCGATGGTGCCTTCCTTGCGGGGCCTGTGGGAATGTCCCGAATGCGCATGGGCGTGGTCGTGCATCTGCTGCCTCTTCAACCCTTGCGCGGGGATCTCATGGCAGGCGCGGCAATGCAATGGCACTCGACAGACAAAAAAACCGCCGCGCACCCGAAGGTGGCGGCGGCAGGTTTGGCGGGTGTCCGGTGGTTCCCTGTCGCGAAACCGGGGATCGAGGCAGACCCGGCGGGACATGGGGAACAGGCAGGTTCAGTCACGGCGCGTCGGGGATGGGGACAGGTGACGCGCCGGCGACAGGGCGGACAGCCGCAGGCAGACCCCTAGACGACCCCGGGCAGGTAGAGCGCCCCCATCAGCGCGACCATCAGCGCGGCGGCGCCGATCATGTCCCACAGCAGCGTGGCCCGGGACCGGATGGCAACTTCCTTGATCTGGCGGATCATGGTGCGTCTCCCTGTCTTCGCATTCGTGTTGTCTTTTTGTTCTCATTTCCGCGGTCACTTGTAAAGAACTTTTTAAGAACTTTCGTGAACATTTCAGGATCACACCTGCCAAAGCATTGAAAAAACGGCCATATTGCCGCGTTGCCCGGCGGCGATGCCACGGGCGTCAGCCCACGCCGATCAGGCGAATGGCGCGATCCTGTTCCATGAGCCACAGCATGGTGCGCGCGGCCTGCCCACGCGGCGAGGTCAGCGCGGAATCCTCGGCCAGCAGCTTGCGCGCGTCGCTCTGGGCCACGGCCATCAGGGCCGACTGGTGCTCCATGTCGCCGACCCTGAACCGCGGCAGGCCCGATTGCGCCGTGCCGATCAGGTCCCCCGCGCCGCGCATTTCCAGATCGACCTCGGCGATGCGAAACCCGTCCTCGGTGTCGCGCAGGGTGGTCAGCCGCCGTTCGGCACTGTCGCTCAGGGGCGCGCGATACATCAACAGGCAGGTCGAGGCCGCCTGCCCCCGCCCCACGCGGCCGCGCAACTGGTGCAACTGCGCCAGGCCGAAGCTCTCGGCCCGTTCGATCACCATGATCGAGGCGTTCGGCACATCCACGCCGACCTCGATCACCGTGGTGGAGACAAGCACCTGAACGCGCCCCTGCTGGAAGGCGGTCATGGCGGCGTCCTTTTCCTCGGGCGGCATCTGCCCGTGCACGAGCCCCACCGCCCCCTCGCCGAGCGCGGCCCGCAGCCTTTTGAACCGCTCCTCCGCGCTGGAGAGATCGACGCTTTCGCTTTCATCGACCAGAGGGCAGACCCAGTAGGCCTGCCGCCCCTCGGCGATCGCGTCGCGCAGATGCGCCACCACCTCGTCCATCCGGGTCATGTTGACCAATGCCGTCTTGATCGGCTTGCGGCCGGGCGGTTTCTCGTCAAGGACGCTGACATCCATGTCGCCGTATTGCGCCAGCGCAAGGCTGCGCGGAATCGGCGTGGCCGTCATCACCAGAACGTCGGCCTGCGCGCCCTTCTTGCCGAGTTCAAGGCGCTGGCGCACCCCGAAGCGGTGCTGTTCGTCCACGATGGCAAGGCGCAGGTCGTGAAATTCCACGTCCTTCTGGAAAACCGCGTGGGTGCCGACGAGGATCCGCGTCTTGCCCGTCCGCAGCGCGTCGAGCTTGGCGCGCCGCTCCGCGCCCTTGTCACGGCCGGTCAGCAAGTCGAGCGTCACGCCCGCGGCGTCGGTCAAGGGGCGCAACGCCTCGAAATGCTGGCGCGCAAGGATCTCGGTGGGCGCCATCATCACCCCCTGCCCGCCCGCTTCGACCGCGATCAGCAGCGCCTTGAGCGCGACGAGGGTCTTGCCCGCGCCAACGTCGCCCTGCAACAGGCGGTTCATGCGGCGGGGTTCGGCCATGTCCTCGGCGATCTGGGCGATGGCGCGTTTCTGCGCGCCGGTCAGGTCATAGGGCAGCGCGGCCAGCACCCGGGCCTGCAGATCGCCGGTGCCGACCGTCGCGCGCCCCTTGGCGCGGCGCAGCGTCGTCCGGGCCAGCGCGAGGGTCAGCTGATGGGCCATGAACTCGTCATAGGCCAGCCGTTCCCGCGCGGGATGGGCGGGGGCAAGATCAGCCGCCGATCCCGGCGCGTGCGCCTGTGCCAGCGCGGCTTGCCAGTCGGGCCAACCGGCCTGTGCCTTCTGCACGGGGTCGATCCATTCGGGCAGGTCCGGAACGCGGGCCAGCGCCGAGACCGCCGCGCGGGCCATCATCCGTTGCGTCACGCCGGCGGTCAGCGGATAGACGGGTTCGAAATCGGGGATGTCACCGGCCTCGGCCGGGGGAAGAACGTGATCGGGATGGACCATCTGCGCCATGCCGTCGAACAGCTCGACCCGGCCCGAGACGACGCGCCGCGCGCCGGTGGGCAGCACCCGCTTGAGGTGGTCGCCGCGCGCGTGGAAATAGACCAGCTGAAACGCGCTTGCCGCGTCCTCGACCTGCACGCGGTAGGCCCCGCCCTTGCGCGCGGGCGGGCGGTGCTGGCCCACCGTCACCTCGACCGTCACAACGCCGGGCAGGTCGGCGCCGCGCACGGTGTCCCGCTTGCGCCTGTCGATCCCCGAATGGGGCAGCGTGAAAAGCAGGTCTCGGGGCTTGTCGATGTCGAGCCCCGCCAGAAGCTTGCCCGTCTTGGGCCCGATCCCGTCGAGTGTCTCGATATCCGCGAAAAGCGGAAAGAGGATTTCGGGCCGGGTGCTCATGCCGCCCCGACAAGGGCCAGCCACTCATCCTCGTCAAGGATCTCCACCCCCAGATCGGCGGCTTTCTTGGCCTTGGACCCGGCGCCGGGGCCGGCCACGACAAGATCGGTCCGGGCGCTGACGGAGCCCGAGACCTTGGCGCCAAGGGCCTCGGCCCGCGCCTTGGCCTCGGCCCGTGTCATCTTTTCCAGCGTGCCAGTGAAAACGATGGTCTTGCCCGCCACGGGGCTGCCTTCGGTGTCGGGGCGCTCGGCCGGTTCCACCTCGAGGAAGGCGACCAGCCGCTCGATGCTGGCGCGTTCCTCGGGCTGGGCGAAGGCGGTGACAAGGCTGCGCGCCATCACCTCGCCCACGCCGTCGATCCCCAGCAGCCTGTCCCACTCGGCCCCGGAAAGTGGCGCCGCGGCATCCATGGCGGCGGTGAAATCGGCCCATGTGCCGTAAAACCGCGCGATCAGCGTGCTGACCTGTTCGCCGACATGCCGGATCCCGAGCGCGAACAGAAGCCGCTCGAACGGGATTTTCCGTTTTTCGTCAATGGCGTCAAACAGGTTGTTCGCGCTTTTTTCGCCCCAGCCCTCGCGGTTTTTCAGCTGTGTCAGGCAGCCCGGGCCGTAGCGCTCCTTGAGCGTGAAGATATCCGCCGGTTCGGCGATCCAGCCATCGCGGTGGAACGCCTCGACCTGTTTCGCGCCAAGCCCCTCGATGTCGAAGGCGGCGCGGGACACGAAATGCTTGAGCTTCTCCACCGCCTGTGCCGGGCAGATCAGCCCGCCGGTACAGCGGCGGACGGCATCGCCGTCCTCGCGGATGGCGTCGGAACCGCATTCGGGGCAGGTTCGGGGAAACTGATAGGGCGCGGCGTCGTCGGGGCGTCTGGACAGGTCGACATCCGCGATCTTGGGGATCACGTCGCCCGCGCGGTAGACCTGCACCCAATCGCCGACACGGATATCCCGGCCTTCGCGGATGGGCGCGCCGGTGGCGTCACGGCCGGCGATGTAATCCTCGTTGTGCAGCGTCGCGTTGGACACGACGACACCGCCAACGGTGACGGGATGCAGCCGCGCCACCGGGCTGAGCGCGCCGGTCCGGCCGACCTGGATGTCGATGGAGTCCAGCCGGGTCCAGGCCAGTTCGGCGGGAAACTTGTGCGCGATGGCCCAGCGGGGGGTGGTGGACCGGAAGCCGAGGCGTTGCTGCAGAGACAGGTCGTTGACCTTGTAGACCACGCCGTCGATGTCGTAGTCGAGCTCGCTGCGCAGCTGCTCGATGCGCGCGTACTGGGCCAGCATCTCGGCCGGGCCTTCGCAGAGCGCCGTCAGCTCGTTGATGGAAAACCCCAGCTCGCGCAGCCTGTCGATGGCGCCCATCTGCGTGTCGGCCAGCGGTGCCGCGATCTCGCCCCAGCCATAGGCGAAAAAGCGCAGCGGCCGCGCGGCGGTGATGCGCGGATCGAGCTGGCGCAGCGAGCCGGCGGCAGCGTTGCGGGGGTTGGCGAACTGCTTGTCGCCCGTCCCGGCCTGCCGTTCGTTCAGCGCCTCGAAATCGGCGTGGCTCATGTAGACCTCGCCGCGGATTTCCAGAACGTCGGGCGCGCCGTGCAGGGTTTCGGGAATGTCGTCGATGGTGCGGGCATTGGCGGTCACGTTCTCGCCGACGGCGCCGTCGCCGCGTGTTGCCGCCTGCATCAGCCGACCCGCCTCGTACCGCAGCGACAGGCTCAGCCCGTCGATCTTGGGTTCCGCCGTGTAGGCCAGCGGGGCCTGCGCATCCAGCCCAAGGTACCGCCGGATCCGGTCGTCGAAATCGGCTATGTCGGCATCTTCGAACGCGTTGCCGAGCGAGAGCATGCGCACCGCGTGAGTGACCTTGGCGAACCCTTCGGCCGGGGCGGCGCCGACCTGGTCGGAGGGGCTGTCGGCGCGCTTGAGATGCGGAAAGCGCGCCTCGATCGCCTTGTTGCGCGCCTTGAGCGAGTCATATTCGGCATCGCTGATCTCGGGCGCGTCATGGGCGTGGTAGGCGGTGTCGGCGCGCGCGATCTCCCGCGCGAGGCGCGCGAGCTCGGCGCGGGCTTCATCCTCGTCGAGCTGCGATACATTCTTGTCCCGTGTCACGCCCGCCTCCCCTGGCTGCCCGGCCCGCTTCGGTGTCGCCCGAAGTGATAGGGCGGCGCAGGCGCGAGGTCCAGAGGGGCCGGGCGCGTTCGCGGCCCTCAGGCGCCGATGGCCAGCCGGTCATCGTCGAGCGTCCGCGGCTCCGGGTCGCGCAGCACGTAGCCCCGTCCCCAGACCGTCTCGATATGGCTGTCGCCGCCGGTGGCCTCGGACAGTTTCTTGCGCAGCTTGCAGATGAACACGTCGATGATCTTGAGTTCGGGTTCATCCATGCCGCCGTAAAGATGGTTCAGGAACATCTCCTTGGTGAGCGTGGTCCCCTTGCGCAGGCTCAGCAGTTCCAGCATCTGGTATTCCTTGCCGGTCAGGTGCACCGGCGTGCCGGCGACATCGACGGTCTTGGCGTCGAGGTTGACGGCGATCCGGCCGGTGCGGATCACCGATTGGGAATGCCCCTTGGAGCGGCGGATGATGGCATGGATGCGCGCGACCAGTTCTTCGCGGTGAAACGGCTTGGTCAGGTAGTCATCCGCGCCGAAACCGAAGCCCCTGATCTTGTTCTCGGTATCATCCTCGCCCGACAGGATGAGGATGGGGGTTTCGATGCGCGCCAGCCGCAACTGGCGCAAAACGTCGTGCCCGTTCATGTCGGGCAGGCCGAGGTCGAGGAGGATCAGGTCGTAATCGTAAAGCTTGGCGAGATCGACGCCTTCTTCCCCGAGGTCGGTGGTGTAGACGTTGAGATTGGCATGGGTCAGCATCAATTCGATGCTTTTCGAGGTCGTCGGATCATCTTCCACCAGAAGAACGCGCATCTTGATATCTCCGCTAATGTCCGTTCGGTTGAGATAACACTGGGCAAAATTGGTTAACTACCGGTTACCGTCAGGAGGCAGTATGCGAAATCTACTCAGGGTTGTCTATAATTCTTGAGCGTGGTCGCCTTGAGCGCGGCCTCGCCGTGCCGGCAGGCCGCGTTCACCCAGTCGCTGAATTCCTCGTCGCTCAGGTCATAGCGGCGCAGCGCCTCGTCCCGGGTGATGAGCCCGGACAGCACGCCACGCACCACGGCCATCTTGCGCGAGGCGACCCACCGGCGCGTGTCGCGTGGCGGCAGGTCGGCCCTGGTCATGACGGAGCCGTCCGGCAGGGTGACGGCCCTTGGCCCCTCGGCTTTCTTGAGATACATCGACACGGTCCTCTCAGGCTGGGAGGTCAGACTCGCGCCGGGCCTTTAACGCGCGGTGAAACCCGGTCTTGAGAGTATCTACGATTTTCCTATATTCCGCAGGACTGACCCGGAGGCACGCATGGCGCTTGATACCCAGCTCAATTCACTCGGATTCGCGAAATCGCCCGCGCAGACGCGCGTCGTTGTCGCGATGTCCGGGGGTGTCGACAGCTCGGTCGTGGCTGCCAAGCTGGCCGAGGAAGGCTATGATGTCGTGGGGGTTACGCTTCAGCTTTACGACCACGGCGCGGCGCTGGCCAAGAAGGGCGCGTGCTGCGCGGGGCTCGACATTCACGACGCCCGCCGCGTGGCCGAGGAGATGGGATTCCCGCACTACGTTCTGGATTACGAGAACATCTTCCGCGACGCGGTGATCGACGAATTCGCCGACAGCTACCTTGCCGGCGCCACGCCCGTGCCGTGCATCCGCTGCAACGAGCGGGTGAAGTTCAAGGACCTGCTGGAAACGGCCAGGGACCTGGAGGCCGACTGCATGGCCACCGGCCATTACATCCGGCGCAAGATGGGCGCGGCGGGCCCCGAGCTGCACCGTGCCGAGGACGCCAACCGCGACCAGTCGTATTTCCTGTTCTCGACCACGCCGGAGCAGCTGGATTTCCTGCGCTTTCCGCTGGGGCACCTGCCATCGAAGGACGCGACGCGCGAGCTGGCCGCGAAATACGGGCTGGTCGTGGCCGACAAGCCCGACAGCCAGGACATCTGCTTCGTGCCGAACGGCGATTATGCCAGCGTCATCGAGAAGCTGCGCCCCGGCGCGGCGGAGCCCGGCGATATCGTCGATACTCACGGCCGCGTTCTGGGCACGCATGACGGCGTGATCCATTACACCATCGGGCAGCGCCGGGGCCTCGGCATCGGCGGGCTGAGCGACCCGCTCTATGTCGTCAAGCTGGATGTCGAGACCCGCCGCGTGATCGTCGGGCCGAAGGAGATGCTTGCCACGCGCGTCGTGCCGGTGCGGGAGATCAACTGGCTGGGTGACGTGCTGTTCGACTCGGAGAGCGAATGGCACGTCTCGGTCAAGGTCCGCTCCACCCGTCCGCCGCGCGAGGCGATCATCCGCCCGGCCGGGCCGGACAGGGCGGAGGTGGAACTGCTGACCCCGGAGGAGGGCGTGAGCCCCGGTCAGGCCTGCGTCTTCTACGAAACCGGGAGCACCCGCATCCTTGGCGGCGGCTGGATCTGGAAAGGGTGACATCCCGGCATCCCGGCACCGCAAAAAGTGACGCGGCGGGGATACATCCTATTGGCGTCGCCCAAATGATGCGCTAGAGAGGCGGCGTTCTGGGGGGTTAGCTCAATTGGTCAGAGCAGAGCGCTCATAACGCTTTGGCTGGGGGTTCGAGTCCCTCACCCCCTAGAGGGACAGACCACCAAGCTCCGGAACCCCTCGCCGCGCAATGGCGGTTTGCATGCAGCCTGCCCCGCGCCCTACCCGCCAAGACATCCCGGCGTGCGCCGTGCCTGACCCGAGGGGCGGGTGGTACGCGTGGCGATACCGGGTTTGCAAATCTGCGCATGGTGGGTGATGAGAGACTCGAACTCCCGACATCTTCGGTGTAAACGAAGCGCTCTACCAACTGAGCTAATCACCCGGTGCCGCGCGTCTTAGCCAAGGCCGCGCCGGCTTTCAAGAGGCTTTGCGCCCCGCCGGGCATCATGCTGTCAGCACATGCTGCCGGCCCCGCCTGACATGATAGACGACCCCCTGCCCGCCACCGATCGAGTCGAGGGCGGACTCGTCCTGCCCGGTCAGTACCAGCCGGAGCATCCGCGACGTCATGCCGTGCGTGACCACCACCACCGGCGCCGACCGGTCCTGCAGGAACGACTCGCACCGGGCGCGCAGGGCGGCGAACCCCTCGCCCCCCGGGGCCATGTCGTAGAGGTGCAGCGCGCTTTCCTCCGAGGCGTCCGCGGCCTGCCCGCCCGGCAGATCCTGCCGCAGCCGGGCCTCGAAATCACCGACGCCGATCTCGCGCAGCCTGTCATCGGTGCGGATCCGGCCGATCAGCCCGTCAAGCGCCAGTGCTGCCGTGACGAAGGCACGGCCCTGCGGGCTGCTGTGCGCCCGGAACCCGGTCAGATCGACGGATTGCAGGATCGCGCGCTGCCGCAACGCCTGATCGCGCCCGAGATCGGTGAGCGGGCTGTCGCGGCCGCCCTGCAGGCGTTGCGCGACGTTCCACACCGTCTGACCATGGCGCAGGATATAGGCCTCGGGCCAATCACGCATTGCCGGTGCCCCGGATGAAAAGGCGCGCCACCTGAAGCAGGGGCGCGCCGGAATTCGATGGTGGGTGATAGAAGATTCGAACTTCTGACATCTTCGATGTGAACGAAGCGCTCTACCACTGAGCTAATCACCCGATGCGCCGGTGTTTAGCGTTACTCAGCGGCGTCTGCAACCGTATCTTTCACCCTGTTCTGCGCCGGCGCGGCGGATTTGTTCTGCCGTATCTTCGTGACGTGGATCCGGGCGTTGGCGGTTTCCTTCGTGCGGTTGTGCTTGAGCTTGCCGAAGGGCTGAAGGTTGAGTTCGCGCCCCTGCGCAAGCGACTCGCCCAGCACGTCGAGCATCGCCTCGACCACCGGCTTGGCGTATTTTTTCTTGATGCCCGATTGTTCGACGACCTGTGCCAGAAGTTCCTGTTTCTTCAGGGCCGGTTCGGAGACCACGGGCATGGATTCCGCCACGACGGTCGGCTTGCCCACGGGGCGCGTGGGCCTTGCGGCCGCATCTTGCTCGGCCGCGGATGATGCCGGGCTCTTCGCCGTGCTCTTGTCGGCGTTTCGCGTGCTCATGTCTTGCCTCTTTGCGTTGATTATCGGTGACACCATAGCGTATTCGCCGTTTTCCGGCCAGCCTTCAGTTGACGCCGCCCCGGCGAGATCGGTAAAGAACCGCAATCACGCAACCGTGGGGGAAAAAGTGAAAAACGCGCTCGCAGCCACGATCCTGGCCACCGCCCTTATTGTACCGCCGGCATTCGCCGGTAACCTGTCCGACCCGGTCGTGACGCCCGAACCCGTCGTCGCGCCCGAGGTTGTCGCGGAGGCAGCCGCCGAGGATTCCGGCAAGACAGACGCCCTGATCGTCGCGATCTGGGCCGCGATGGCCGCCATGACGGCTGGCAACGCGTTCTGAACGCGCGACACTGCCGGGCGGTTTTTCGTCACCGGACGTCGACCGGGGCATTCGGGCAATGACGTGGCCCGACATGAGAAGCCGACATGCAAAAGGGCGCCCGTCCGGGCGCCCTTTCATCATTCGTGTTCAGGTGTCACCGGATCAGTGCGCCGTGGCCCCGGTCCCTTTCGCCTCGTGCTTGAGCGCGGCCTCGGCCGTCGCCGCCTCCTCGGCGGCCTCGTCCCATTCCACCGGCTCCGGCGTTTCCAGCAAGGCCAGCTTGAGCACGTCGCGGACGTGATCGACCGGGATGATTTCCAGCCCTTCCTTCACGTTGTCGGGGATCTCGGCAAGGTCCTTTTCGTTCTCGCGCGGGATCAGCACGGTCTTGATACCGCCGCGCAGCGCCGCGAGGAGCTTTTCCTTGAGCCCGCCGATTGGCAGGGCGTTGCCGCGCAGAGTGACCTCGCCGGTCATGGCGATGTCCTTGCGGACCGGGATCCCGGTGAGAACCGAGACGATGGACGTCACCATCGCAAGGCCGGCCGAGGGGCCGTCCTTGGGCGTGGCGCCTTCGGGCACGTGCACGTGGATGTCCCAGTTCTCGAAGCGCGGCGGCCTGATGCCGATCTCGGGCGCCACGGAGCGCACGTAGGACGAGGCCGCGTCGATCGACTCCTTCATCACGTCACCCAGCTTGCCGGTCGTCTTCATCCGGCCCTTGCCGGGCAGGCGCAACGCCTCGATATTCAGAAGCTCGCCGCCGACGGAGGTGTAGGCCAGCCCCGTCACGACGCCCACCTGGTCCTTTTCCTCGGCCAGCCCGTACTTGTGCTTCTTGACGCCGAGGTAGTCGGACAGGTTGTCGGGCGTCACCTTGATGGCCTTTTCCTCGCCCTTGATGATTTGGGTGACCGCCTTGCGCGCGACCTTGGCCAGCTCGCGTTCAAGGTTCCGCACCCCGGCCTCGCGGGTGTAGGTGCGGATGATCGCGGTCAGCGCGTCGTCGGTGATCTCGAATTCGCCCTTCTTCAGGCCGTGGTTCTTGACCTGCTTGGGCAACAGGTGCTGCTTGGCGATCTCGCGCTTCTCGTCCTCGGTATACCCGGCCAGCGGGATGATCTCCATCCGGTCCAGCAGCGGCTCCGGCATGGTGTAGGAGTTCGCCGTGGTCAGGAACATTACGTTGCTGAGGTCGTATTCGACTTCGAGGTAGTGGTCCACGAAGGTGCTGTTCTGCTCGGGGTCGAGCACTTCGAGCATGGCCGAGGCCGGGTCACCGCGGAAATCCTGCCCCATCTTGTCGATCTCGTCGAGCAGGATGAGCGGGTTCGTGGTCTTGGCCTTTTTAAGCCCCTGGATGATCTTGCCGGGCATCGAGCCGATATAGGTCCGGCGGTGGCCGCGGATCTCGGATTCGTCACGCACGCCGCCAAGGCTGATGCGGATGAATTCCCGCCCGGTCGAGCGCGCGACGGATTCCCCGAGGCTGGTCTTGCCCACGCCCGGCGGCCCCACGAGGCACAGGATGGGCCCCTTGAGCTTCTTCGAGCGCTGCTGCACCGCGAGGTACTCGACGATGCGTTCCTTGACCTTTTCCATGCCGTAGTGATCGGCGTCGAGGATCTTCTCGGCCCGGCCGAGATCCTTTTTCACGCGCGATTTCTTGCCCCACGGGATGCTGAGCATCCAGTCGAGGTAATTGCGCACGACCGTGGCCTCGGCCGACATGGGCGACATGTTCTTGAGTTTCTTGAACTCCGCCTCGGCCTTTTCACGCGCCTCCTTCGACAGCTTGGTGTTGGCGATCTTCTCTTCCAGCTCGGCCAGTTCGCCTTCGCCTTCCTCGCCGTCGCCCAGCTCCTTCTGGATGGCCTTCATCTGTTCGTTGAGGTAATACTCGCGCTGGGTCTTCTCCATCTGCGACTTCACGCGGGTCTTGATTTTCTTCTCGACCTGCAGAACGCTCATCTCGCCCTGCATCAGGCCATAGACCTTTTCCAGCCGCTCGCTGATGCTGAGCGTCTCCAGCAGTTCCTGCTTCTGTTCCACCTCGATGCCCAGATGGCCGGCGACAAGGTCGGCCAGCTTCGCCGGTTCCTCGGTTTCCGACACGGCCGTCAGGGCTTCCTCGGGGATGTTCTTCTTGATCTTGGCGTAGCGTTCGAACTCGTCGCCGACGGTGCGCAGCAGCGCCTCGATCGCGGCGGTGTCGCCGGGCATCTCGGTCAGGTACTCCGCGCTGGCCTCGAAGAAGTCGGGATTCTCGAGGTATTCCGTGATGCGCACCCGCGCCACGCCCTCGACAAGCACCTTGACGGTGCCGTCGGGCAGCTTGAGCAGTTGCAGCACGTTGGCCAGGACGCCGGCCTTGTAGATACCGTCGGAGTCCGGGTCGTCGACGCTGGCGTCGATCTGGCTGGACAGCAGGATGTGCTTGTCGTCCTGCATGACCTCTTCAAGCGCGCGGACCGATTTGTCCCGGCCCACGAACAGCGGCACGATCATGTGCGGAAAGACCACGATGTCGCGCAGCGGCAGTACGGGGTAAGAGGCGTTGAGAGGCTCTTGCATGCTCATATCCTTGTTCTTGGCAAGAAGGCGCCGGCCCCAGCACAGGCAGCTCCGGCCTTCTCCGTTACTGGTCTGTTAATTGGGGCGTCGGCCCCCCTCTTTCAACCACGTTTCTCGCACCATGCCCGTCCCCGACACCCCCCGCAAGCGGCGAATCGGCCGGGTTTGATCCAATTGCGCGCCGTTCCGCCGCGACCGCCGCCGTCCCGATCAGAGCGCCGGAATGTCGCCCTGCGCGCGCCCGGCATGAAACGCGGCCTCCCATGCGGCAAAGCGTCCCTCGGTGATGGCCGCGCGCATCTCGTCGATGATCTGCTGGTAGTAGTGCAGGTTGTGCCATGTCAGCAGCATCGACGAGATGATCTCGTGGCTGCGGAAGACGTGGTGCAGGTAGGCCCGGCTGTAGCCCCGGCAGGCCGGGCAGGTGCATTGATCGTCCAGCGGGCGCGGATCGTCGGCGTGGCGGGCGTTCTTGATGTTGAGCTGCCCGTGGCGCGTGAACACCTGCCCCGTCCGACCCGAGCGCGACGGCAGCACGCAATCCATCATGTCGATGCCGCGCTTGACCGCGCCCACGATGTCGTCGGGCTTGCCCACCCCCATCAGGTAGCGCGGCTTGTCCTCGGGCAGCAGCGCCGGCGCGTAGTCGAGCACGCCGAACATCGCCGCCTGCCCCTCGCCCACGGCCAGCCCGCCCACCGCGTAGCCGTCGAAGCCGATCCGGGTGAGCGCGGCGGCGCTTTCCTCGCGCAGCTCGCGGGTAACGCCGCCCTGCATGATCCCGAACAGCGCGTGCCCCGGACGCTCGCCGAAGGCCGCCCTGGACCGTTCGGCCCACCGCATCGACAGGCGCGTGGCGCGGGCGACCTCGGCGTCGGTCGCGGGCAGCGACGGGCATTCGTCGAAGCACATCACGATATCGCTGCCCAGCAGGCGCTGGATGTCCATCGACCGTTCCGGCGTCAGTTCGTGCCGGGAGCCGTCGATGTGGCTCTTGAAGGTCACGCCCTGCTCGGTCAGCTTGCGCAGCCCGGCGAGGCTCATCACCTGGAACCCGCCTGAATCGGTCAGGATCGGCCTGTCCCAGTTCATGAAGGCGTGCAGCCCGCCCAGCCGGGCGATCCGCTCGGCCGTGGGCCGCAGCATCAGGTGATAGGTGTTGCCCAGCAGGATGTCGGCGCCGGTGGCGCGCACGTTTTCGGGCAGCATCGCCTTGACCGTGCCGGCCGTGCCCACCGGCATGAAGGCCGGGGTGCGGATCGTGCCGCGCGGCGTGGTGATCGCGCCCGCGCGCGCCGCGCCACAAGCGGCCTTGAGTTCGAAGCCGAATAATGCTGTCATCCGTAGTCCATGTGATCGGTACGCCCCCTATCGGACAATTCCGGCACGCTGACAAGGAGTGACAGCCCATGACCGACACGCCCGAGGCACCGCAGACCCTGCAATTCGGGTGGGAGGAATGGATCAGCCTGCCGGATCTCGGCGTTCCGGCGTTGCGCGCCAAGGTGGATACCGGCGCGCGCACCTCGGCGCTGCACGCCTTCGACATCGAGACTTTCGGCCCGTCCTCGAAACCCAAGGTGCGGTTCACCGTTCATCCCATTCCCGGGCGCGACGACCTGATCATTCCCTGCTCGGCCGAGATCGTCGACCGCCGCGAGGTCGCCTCGTCGAACGGCGAGAAGGAACTGCGCTACGTGATCCAGAGCACCCTCGCGGTGAACGGGGACAGCTGGCCCATCGAGCTGACGCTGACCAATCGCTCGACCATGACCAGCCGGATGCTGCTGGGCCGGCAGGCGCTGAAGGACCATATCAGCATCGTGGCGACGGACAGGTTCCTGCAGCCGGAACTCAGCTATGACGTCTACCACACCTCGAAGATGCGGCAGGCGCAGCCCAAGCGCGCACTGCGCATCGCCGTGCTGAGCCGCGAGGACAACTACTCGACCCGGCGGCTGGTCGAGGAGGGCGAGAAACGCGGCCACACCGTCGAGGTGATCAGCACCACGCGCTGCTACATGGCGATCAACTCGATGTCGCCCGAGGTGCATTACGACGGCAAGCGCCTGCCGCGCTTCGACGCGGTGATCCCGCGCATCGGCGCGTCGATCACGCCCTACGGCACCGCCATCATCCGGCAGTTCGAGACGATTGGCACCTATTGCGTCAACCCCTCCCACGGGATCAGTTCGAGCCGGGACAAGCTCTATGCCCATCAACTCATGGCCCGGGCACAGGTGGGGATGCCCAACACCGCCTTCGCCGCCTCGCCCAAGGACACGGCCAACCTGATCGGGCTGGTCGGCACGGCGCCGCTGATCGTCAAGCTGCTGGAATCCACGCAGGGCAAGGGCGTTGTGCTGGCCGAAACGAAGAAGGCCGCCGAGTCGGTCATCGACGCCTTCCGCGGGCTCAAGGCCAATTTCCTCGTGCAGGACTTCGTCAAGGAAGCCGCGGGCGAGGATATCCGCTGCCTCGTGATCGGCGGCAAGGTCGTGGCGTCGATGAAACGCACCGGCGCCGATGGCGATTTCCGGTCGAACCTGCACCGGGGCGGCAGCGCGAAATCGGTGCGCATCACCCGTCAGGAACGCGACACGGCGATCCGCGCGGCGCGGGCCTTCGACCTGAACATGGCCGGGGTGGACCTGCTCCGCTCCGAGGCCGGCCCCAAGGTGCTGGAGGTCAATTCCTCCCCCGGTTTCGAGGGGATCGAGAAATCCACCGGCAAGAACATCGCCGGCCAGCTTTACGACCAGATCGAAAGCCGCGTGCGGCCCGCGCCCGTGCGGCGACGCAAGAAAGCCGCTTCCGCCAAGAAGTGAGCGCGCACGGCTCTGGACGGGCGGCACAATAAATCTTATATGTTTGGTCGGAAAAGATAGCAGGATATGTTCATGGCCCAGAGTCCGGAACCGCTTGAAGGGGCGCCGCTCATCGCGCCGTCGAGTACTGATCACCCTCTCTATGAGCAGGTCGTGGAGGCATGCCGCTCCGTCTACGACCCGGAAATCCCGGTCAATATCTACGATCTGGGCCTGATCTACACCATCGACATCGACGCCGAGAGCGCCGTCAAGGTGATCATGACGCTGACCGCCCCCGGGTGCCCCGTGGCCGGCGAGATGCCGGGCTGGGTGGCCGAGGCGATCGAGCCGCTGGCCGGGGTCAAGCAGGTGGATGTCGAGCTTGTCTGGGAACCGCCCTGGGGCATGGACATGATGAGCGACGAGGCGCGGCTGGAACTCGGCTTCATGTAAGAGCAAGCGAAAAAGCTTGCTTTCGGAAAAAGAAGCCGGTTATGCTTGCTTGCATCGGCAACCGGGAAAGGATGAGCCGGTGCGCTTCGCGGTCCTCACAGGTGATATCGTCGGCTCCGGCACGTTGTCCGCGTCCGAATTGGACGCGGCGATCGCGGCCATCGACACGGCCGCGCGCGACATCGCGGGCTGGCAGGACGAGCCCGTGAAGGGGTTCGGCCGCCGCGGCGGGGACAGCTGGCAATGCGCGATCGGGTCGCCCGTGCTCGGTCTGCGGGCGGCGCTCTACATCCGGGCCGCCCTGCGCCGCGAGGGAAAGACGCTTGCCACGCGGATCGCCATCGCGGCCGGTGCCGGGGCCCTGCCCGCCGACGGGGACACCAACAGCGCACACGGCCCCGCCTTCACGGCCTCGGGGCGGCTGCTGGAGACCATCACCGGACATGCCGAACTGGCGCATGATACCGGCGGGGCGCTGGGCGCGGCCACGCGCCTTGCCGATCACATCAGCCAGGGCTGGACCGTCGCACAGGCCCGGGCCATGCACGCCGCCCTGCCCCCCGGCGCCGGCCCGCGGTCGGATATTGCCGGGACGCTGGGCATCACGCGGCAGGCCGTCAATCAGGCCCTCTGGGCGGCCGGGTTCCCGGCAATCGACGACGCCCTGCGCCTGATCGAAGCGGAGGGCTGACAAGTTGATCCGGTTTCCCCGTTACAAGGAAAGCATGAACGCCTGCGGGGCCCTGGCATGATCGAAACCTTCATCGCCCTGCTTTTCGCGCATGCGCTGGCCGATTTCGTGCTCCAGACGCGCTGGATCGTCGACAACAAGCGGCGCCCGCATGTGCTGCTGCTGCACGGCGTGATCGTGCTGATCACGGCGCAGGCGGCGCTGGGCCATCCCGCCGCGGCGCCCCTGCTGGCGCTGGCCGCGGCCCATGTCGCGATCGACGCGGTCAAGACATACACCCGGTTCGGCGGGTTGCCGGGTTTCATGGCCGATCAGGGCGCGCATCTGGCAAGCATCGCCGCGGTCGCGGTGCTGGTGCCCGAGCTGTGGGCAACCGGCGCGCTGGCCACCCACCTGCCCGGCCTTGCCCGGGCCCTGCCGCACGCGATGCTTCTGGGTGCGGCGCTGATCCTCGCCCTGCGGGCGGGCGATTTCGCCATCCGGCTGCTGATGGCCGCGCATGACGCGCCGGCCGAGGACGCCGCCGGCCTGCCCAACGCGGGCCGCAGCATCGGCCATCTTGAGCGCTTGCTGATCCTCGTGCTGATGCTTGCCGGCGAGATCACCGCCATCGGCTTTCTCGTGGCGGCCAAGTCGATCCTGCGTTTCGGCACGGTGGCCGACAACCGGCGCGTGACGGAATACGTGATCATCGGCACGCTGGCCTCTTTCGGGTGGGCCATGGGCGTGGGGCTCGGGGCGGAGGCGCTGCTTTCCGCCCTGCCCCCGGTTGAGATCACCGCCGTGCCGCCTTATTTTTGACGAAACGAGAGGGGATTCACATGTTCGGCATTCCGGGAAAACAGGCCGTCACCATGACGCCCAAGGCGGCGGGGCAGATCGCTAACCTGATGGCGGAGGGCGGCACCAAGGGGCTGCGGATCGGCGTCAAGAAAGGCGGCTGCGCGGGCATGGAATATACCATGGATTATGTCGAGGACATCGACCCCAATGACGAGGTCGTCGAACAGGACGGCGCGCGCGTCATGATCGCGCCGATGGCGCAGATGTTCCTGTTCGGGACCGAGATCGACTACCAGACATCGCTGCTTGAATCCGGCTTCGTTTTCAACAATCCCAACGTGACCGAAGCCTGCGGGTGCGGCGAATCGATCAAGTTCGAAGGCATGTGAGCTGAACGTCGCCCGGCAAGCTACTACAATAAAACAGGAAGGATCCAAGCGGATGAGACGCAAGCTTGCCGCCGGCAACTGGAAGATGAACGGCACGAAACAGTCGCTGGCGGAGCTGGAAACCCTCGCGGCGGCCCATCCCGCCCCCGGGATCGACATCATCGTCTGCCCCCCTGCCACGCTGCTTTTCCCGGCTGCCGACTTTACCGCCGAAGGGGGCGTGGAGTTGGGCGCGCAGGATTGCCACACGGCGGACTCGGGTGCCCATACCGGCGATATCGCCGCCCCGATGATTGCCGATGCCGGCGCCACCGCCGTCATTCTCGGCCATTCGGAACGGCGCGAGGACCACGGCGAGACGAGTGAGCTTGTCCGCGAAAAGGCCCGCGCGGCGCACCATGCAGGGCTGGTCGCGATCATTTGCGTGGGCGAATCCCTCGCGCAGCGGGATGCCGCCAACACGCTCGATATCATCGCCGGGCAATTGTCGGCCTCGGTTCCGGATACGGCAACCGGGCACAACACCGTTATCGCCTATGAACCGATCTGGGCCATCGGCACGGGCCGCACCCCCACCACCGGGCAGATCGGCGAGGTACACGATTTCATGCGTGCCCGCTTGGAACAGCGGTTCGGCGCCGGGGTCGGGCGGTCCGTCCGGCTGCTTTACGGCGGATCGGTGAAACCCGCCAACGCGCCCGAGGTTTTCGCCGTGTCGAACGTCGATGGGGCGCTGGTCGGCGGCGCCAGCCTGAAGGCGCAGGATTTTTCAGGCATCATCAATGCTCTGGAAGACAGCGCTAAAGCGGAAGAGACGTTGTCGACTTGATTTCCTCCATCGACAGCAGCGCGGTGACATTGTGCACTTTCACCTCTGATATCAGCGCTTGGTAGAAACTGTCGTAAGCGCGGGCATTGGCCACGCGAACCTTGAGGATATAGTCGATATCCCCGGCAAGGCGGTGCGCTTCCATCACCTCGGGACGGTCGCGTAGCGCCTGCAGGAATTTCGCCTGCCAGTCGGCATCGTGTTCGGCCGTTCGTATCAGCACGAAGAAGCACGCTTCGAAGCCGAGCGCCTCGGGGTCCAGCAGATAGGTCTGCTGCCGGATCACGCCCGCCTCGCGCATCTTGCGAATCCGGTTCCAGACCGGCGTCTTGGAGCTGCCGACGATGCGCGCGATCTCGTCCAGCGATTGCCCCCCGTCCTGCTGCAGTTGCACAAGGATTTTCCTGTCCAGATCATCGAGACGAACAGCCATTCCAAAATTTCCCTCTACCCGGAACGCCCTGTGGCGAGATCGCCCAAAACGAAACATGTGTTCTTATTGAAGCCATCATATGGCGTTCAATCGGGAATAAATTCTATATTGCGGCCAAAGTCAAATCGAAGGCAGGGCCGTGACATGAAACATTTCCCGATCTTCATCGCGCTGGAGGGCCGCCGCGTGGTGCTGTCAGGCGGCGGCGAGGCCGCGCTGGCCAAGCTGCGCCTGCTCATGAAGACCGAGGCGCGGATCACCGTGTTCGCCGCCGACCCGGCCCCCGAGATCGCCGATTGGGCGGCGCGGGACAGGCTGCGGCTCGTGCGGCGCGCGATG
>NZ_JBKOTX010000020.1:0-51282 GCF_047086965.1 Roseovarius halophilus (ex Wu et al. 2025)
GCGGCGCGGCGGTACAATCCGGCCCCGAAGACACGACCCCGGGCCGGGCTTTGCTCAATGAGGCGCATGGCCTCGGCTGCCCGGCGCGTTTCGGCGACCCAGTGACGTTCCGGCGCGGCCCCGTGCAGCGCCGCGCCCTCGGCAAAGGCATGGCCGGCGCGACGGCTGCGGCGCCACCATTGCGACAGCCGCGTCATCGCCGCGTCGTGCCATGTCATCTCGGCGTCCAGCCGTTCGATCCGCCACCCCGCCTTGCGCAGCCGCACGCACAGCTCCGGCTCTTCTCCCGCGATCAGGTCGTCGCGGAACCCGCCCACCGCGCGCACCGCGTCGAGGCGCATCAGCGCGTCACCGCCGCAGGCTTTCGCGGGGCCCACGGGCGTATCCCATTCCGCGTCGCAAAGCCGGTTGAAAACGCTCGCCTCCGGGTGGCGTTCCCGGCGCCGGCCGCAGACGACCGCCAGACCGTCATCCGCCCGCAACGCGGCCAGCCCGCGCGCGACCCATCCGTCGCGCAGCGCGCAATCGCCGTCGATGACCTGCACGAACACGGCGGCGTCACCGTCCAGCGCGGCCAGCCCCGCATTGCGCGCCCGCGCCGCGGTAAAGGGCATGTCGGCGTCCAGCGTCACAACGCGCGCGCCGGCCTCTCGCGCCGCGGCCACGCTGCCATCGGTCGATCCCGAGTCGACATAGACCACCGGCGCGACCGTGTCGGGCAACGCCGCGAGGCAGGCAAGGAAACGCGCCCCCTCGTTCCGCCCGATGATGACCACGGCAACGCCCGGCCGTGCCCCGGCGCTCATGTCGCGGTGCCCGCCGCGCCGGCCACGGCCCCGGTACCACCGGGCGCGCGGATCAGGAACCCCTCGTGATAAAGCTGGTCCAGCCCGAGCAAGCGCCGGCAGTCCGCGGTATGAAGCGTCAGGTCGGGCGTGGCGTCGAAAACGCTCAGCCGCTTGTGATCGTCCCCGTGAAGGATCGCCTGCCGTCGCGCCACGTCGGCATCGCGCGCCGCCGGATCATTGGCGAACTTGTAATGCCGGATCACCGCGGTAAAATCGGCACAGCGCACGTTCGTGGCGCAATGCGGATGCACGCCCGGCACGACATCACCCACCACGTGCACCAGCGGATGTTTCGTCAGGCAGCACATCTCGCCGAAAACCCGGGCCCGGACCCCGCCCGAGAAAACCTTGATCGCCGGGTTCGTGACCTCGTTGGCCTGCAGGAAATAGGAAAAGTCGATGGCGGGGTCGTGATACGCCTGCCGCAGCAGGTAATCCGGTTCGTAATGAACGAATTGCGCCAACACGTCGGAATACGGCAGGCTGGCGACCTCTCTCAGCGGCCGGTCGGGAAACAGGTCCAGCATCTGCGCGACCAGCGCCGTGTGGCCGCGCGCCTCTAGCCGGGCGGTCAGGCCGCGCAGGCCCATCTCGGCCGCGCCCTCGAAATCCAGCATCTCGTCCATGTCCGCATAAAGGCACCACCGGCCGGTGGCGTATCGTTCGGCGGCATGGCGGCGGAAATCCGATTCCATGTGCCCCCAGGGCTCCAGCGATTGCAGGATCACGGTGTCGGGCTCGGCCCGGAGCCTGTCGAGCGTGCCATCGGCCGACCCGTTGTCGCAAAAGACGAAAAGCCCCGCGCCCAGCGCCCGGTAATGGGCAAGGAATTCGTCAAGGTAGAACATCCCGTCGCGCACCAACGCGACCACGACCACCTCGCGCGGGTCATCACCCGGCCCCTTGGGGCCGTGCAGATGCCGGATGGAACGGCGATTGCGCGCCGCGCGCGCCTTGCGCCGCACGCGCGCCGCGACACGGCTGACCATGTTCCCGCCTTTCATCCCGCGCGCCTCGATCTCCGGAAACCCTTTCAGGTCGCGAGCCTAGTCGATGAATACCGCATCGCAAAGTCCGCCTTGCGCCTCGTTGGCGGAAATGCGGGCTCAGTTCGGGCGCTCGCCCATTTCCGCGCGGATCTGCTGGCGGAAGATGTCTATGGGCACGCGCTTGCCGTCCCGCTTGATGCACCAATAAGTCCAGCCGTTGCAGCTGGGCGCCCCTTCCAGCGCGGCCCCGACCTGGTGGATCGACCCTTTGACGTCGTCGCCCACCAGCGTCCCGTCGGCGCGCACCTTCGCCTTGTGCCGGTCGTTCATCGAGTACAGCTCCTCGCCCGGGCGCAGCATGCCGCGCTCGATCAGCTGGCCGAAGGGCACGCGCGGCGCGGCGCGCTTGCTGGTCGAAACCTCCAATGCGGCGCTGTCGTACTTGCGGATCGTGGCCAGCCGCCGCTCGGCTACCTCGCGATAGGACGCTTCGCGCTCGATCCCGATGTAGTCGCGGCCCAGCATCTTGGCCACGGCGCCCGTGGTGCCGGTGCCGAAGAACGGGTCCAGCACCACGTCGCCGGGGTTCGTCGTGCCCACCAGCACCCGGTGCAGCAGGCTCTCGGGTTTCTGCGTCGGGTGCGCCTTCTCGCCATCCTCGGTCTTGAGGCGCTCTTGCCCGCTGCAGATCGGCAGAACCCAGTCGCTGCGCATCTGCACCCCGTCATTGAGCGATTTCAGCGCCTCGTAGTTGAACGTGTATTTCGCGCCTTCCTCCTTGCTGGCCCAGATCAGCGTCTCATGCGCGTTCGTCAGCCGCTTGCCGCGGAAATTCGGCATCGGGTTCGATTTGCGCCAGACGATGTCGTTAAGGATCCAGTATCCCGCGTTCTGCATCGCCGCGCCGACGCGGAAAATGTTGTGATAACTGCCGATCACCCAGATCGCGCCGTTGGGCTTAAGCAACCGCCGCGCGGCGCGCAACCATTCCTGCGTGAACCGGTCATAGGTCGCGAAGGAATCGAACCTGTCCCAATCGTCGTCCACCGCATCGACCTGGCTGTTGTCGGGGCGGTGCAAATCGCCGCGCAATTGCAGGTTATACGGCGGGTCGGCAAAGATCAGGTCCACCGACGCCTCCGGCAGGCTGTCCATCACCTCGATGCAATCGCCGTCCATGATCGTGTTGAGGGGGAGCGCAGTCGCGCCCTTGGGCTTGGTCATCGTTTTCATTCTCTGCCTCTATCCACGGCGCGTTGCTGCGCTCTGGTTCATTGAAGACAAAGATGAGTCAAAGGCGATTCGCCGTCAATTTCTTTTTAAATCAGGGACTTATACTTTTTTCTTGATACAATATATTGTGTACCGGTTTGAACGATCGCCTATGGTGTGGGGTGACCCCGAGATTTAGGAGCGCCGCCCGATGGCTTTTCGACGGGTAGCCCGCATTGGTCTCCCAGCCATAGCCGGGAAACTGTTGCGCCAAATCCCGCATCAGCCTGTCACGCCGTGTTTTCGCCACGATCGACGCCGCCGCGATACTCAGCGAAACGCCATCGCCCTTGATCACCGCCCGGGCCGGCACGGCCATGTCGCGCGGGATCATGTTGCCGTCCACCAGCACGAACCCCGGCGCGCGCACCAGACCCGCCACCGCGCGCGCCATCGCAAGGTGCGACGCGCGCAGGATGTTCAGCCTGTCGATCTCCTCGACGGTGGCATGCGCGACCGAAACCTCGGCCACGGCCATCAAGCTGTCGTGCAGGGTCGTGCGCCGCGCCGCCGTCAGCTTCTTGGAATCGTTCAGCCCCTCGGGGATGTTGCCCGGATCAAGGATCACGGCCGCGGCCGTGACCGGCCCGGCCAGCGGCCCGCGGCCCACCTCGTCAACGCCGGCAACGGGGCCGGTATTTCCGGCAATCGCCGCGCGTTCCAGTTGGTAATCGGGTCCCGTCATGCCGCCACAAAGCACGGATCGCCCGGCGATGCAAAGCCGGACGGGAAGGCCGAACCTTCCCGCCGGTGACGGTCAGCGGCGCCCGGTCCCGTAGCCGTGGCCCGAAAGGCATTTGTCGCGGTAGATCGTCCCGAACTGCCCGCCGACCACGATCGCGCAGCGTCGCGGCAGGCCGCGATACCCGGCATAGTGCTTGCGCAGGCAGCGGCCCGAATAGCCGTAGCGTGCCCCGTGTTCGGCATGGTGGTAGACCCGGCAGGCGCGTGGCAGGGCCGCCTTGCGCCGTTTCCCGTGCCGGTACCCGTCGCGGTGATCACCCCGGTGGTAGCGGTCGCCCCGGTAACGATCGTGGCGATGCCTCTCTTTCGCCCGGGTGCCGCGGTGCCTGTCCTTGTCATGCGCGAAACCGCCGCGATGCCGACGCGATACCGCACCGTCATCCCGGCCCCGATGCTCGGCGATCGCGGCCCCGATCAGCCCCAACGCGACAGCGCCCGCGATGATCTTCGCAGCATCCTTGCCATCCGCCCGGGCCGGCGCGGCCCCGAGGCTGGCCACGGCCAACGCCGTCACCAGAACGGTTGCTATGAATTGTCGATGCATGGTCGAGTTTCCCTTGTTTTGATGGCGTGACAGCCGCCCCGGCAACGGCCGGCGCCAGCATGTCAAAGGCTGCACGCCACTTGCCCGACAGGCAATAACGGCCCCCTGCTATCGGATATCACCGCTATCCGTGCCCCCGGCCCACCGGGGTCATTGAATAGCAACACGATTGCGCGCATGTTGGCGGGCATGAAATGGATGTTGCATATCGCGGCCCTCGCCACCGCCCTCGGCTTTTTCGCCACGGGCGCCCACGCCGCCTGCCTCGTGGAATACAAGGCCAAGCGTGATAGTCCGCTGGAACTGTTCTACGATGTGGCGTCCGTGAGCGGCCCCTGCACCGTGGCCGCCGCCCGGCAGGAGTTGAAGACACGTCTCGAACGGCAAGGTCTGACCCTGCTCAAGATCCTGTCGGTAAAGGAAGAATGAGCCCCCTGATGGAGAAAACGCGGTGACCCCTCCCGACGGCACCGCCGCGGATGCGCGCCGCTCGGGCAACCGGGTTGTCATTGCCGGGGTCGTGGCGATCGTCGCGATCCTGTCGCTGGCGGCGGTTTTCCTGTTCCTGTCGCTGCCTGACGCGAATGCCTTCAACGCCCGCGTCGAGCGGATATTCGTTGAAAACGACGCGCTGACCTCGGACGCTGAAATCAAGCTGCTGGAAATCCTTGCGCTGTCCGGCACCGCGTTTTCCGAAACGCTGACAAGCTACCGGATGGTGATCTTCGTGCTGCTTGTCTTTGCCGCCGCGCTGCTGGTGGCGTCACTTGTCTTTCTGGTCATGCTGGTCGCGCTTAACCGCCGCATGGCCCAGATCGAACGCTCGGGCATCCAGGTTTCGTCGCTGCTCATCAGTCGCGACGAAAAGAAGGTCTACCTCAACAACATGGGGTTCCGGCTGACAGACGCGGCAATGGAAACCCTCGGCGTGCTGGCCGAGGCGCGGTTGGATGACGACGTGCTGTCAGGCGCCGAGATCGAGGCGATGATTTCCGGCCGCCCCGCCGCAGATTGCGAGGAAGCCGCCGGCGCCACACGCATCAAGCGGCTACGCGATTCACTTGGCAATCAACTTGTCAGCGAATTGCTGGTCAAGAACATCGCGCGTCGTGGTTACATGCTGGCCATCGAGAAGGACGTCATCAAGATGATGTAGGCGGGGTCAGCCCCCCGCCTCCATGATCGCCTTGGCCAGCACCGGCACCGTCCGGGTATTCAGCCCGGCAATGTTGATCCGGCTGTCACCGGTCATGTACACGCCGTGATCCGCCCTGAGCCGCGCCACGGTGTCGCCATCCAGCCCGAGACGTGAAAACATGCCGCGATGCTGCGCGATGAACCCGAACCTGTCAGACCCCGACAGGCGCTGGAGTTCGCCGGCCAACTGCTCACGCAGGGCCA
Organism: Roseovarius halophilus (ex Wu et al. 2025); assembly: GCF_047086965.1. Classification (NCBI taxonomy): domain Bacteria; kingdom Pseudomonadati; phylum Pseudomonadota; class Alphaproteobacteria; order Rhodobacterales; family Roseobacteraceae; genus Roseovarius; species Roseovarius halophilus (ex Wu et al. 2025). Next base: position 5,799 of record NZ_JBKOTX010000020.1, read on the forward strand.
GCATACCCAGCCGGACCTCCTCAAGCTCAGCCTGCCAGTCGGCGCGCAAGGCGTCGTCCTGCAAGACCAGCGTCACAAGCCGTGCGCCGTGATCCGGCGGAAACGAATAGGTTTGCCGGTTCAGATATGTCAGGTTATCCTGGGTCACTTTTTGCAGGCGCTTGTCCTGCCCCACCGCCATGATCAGTCCGGCACGTTCGCGGTAGATACCGAAATTCTTGGAACAGCTCGCCGCGATCAACACCTCGGGGCATCCCGCGGCAACCGCGCGCGTCCCCGCCGCGTCGGCCTCGAGCCCGTCACCGAACCCCTGGTAGGCGATGTCGATCATCGGCAACGCGCCGGCATCGTTCAGGCGCTCGATCACGCTGTGCCATTCCGTCATGTTCAGGTTGGCACCAGTGGGGTTGTGGCAGCAGCCATGCAACAGCACCACGTCCCCCGCGCGTAACCCGCCCAGATCCGCCATCATCCCGGCAAAATCGACACCGCCCGTGGCGGCATCGAAATACCGGTAGGGCACGGTCTCCATCCCCATGTACTTGAGGATGCTCAGGTGGTTGGGCCATGTCGGGTCGCTCACGAAAACCCGCGCGTCAGGGTTCATCATGCGTGCCAGTTCCAGCCCCTGCCGGACAGCGCCCGTGCCGCCCGGCGTGGCAACCGCCGCCACGACCTCGCCCGGCACCGCATCACCGAGGATCAGGCCCGACAGAGCCTCGGCATAACCCGTGGGGCCCGCGAGCGAGGTATAGGCTTTCGTGGTTTCCTCCTGCCACCAGCGCTTCTCGGCTTCCTTCACCGCGCGCATGATCGGCGTGACCCCTTCGGCGTTGCGATAGACCCCGACGCCAAGGTCAATCTTGGTCTCGCGCGGGTCGGCACGGAATTCCTGCATCAGGGCAAGGATCTTGTCGGCAGGCTGTTCCTTGAGTTGGTCGAACATCACTCGTCTCCGGTCGCGACGGGCACGGTGGGGAAGGCGCCCCATTCCGCCCATGAGCCGTCGTAAAGCGCATGGTCGGTCTTGCCGATCCGCTCCAGCGCCAGGTTGATGATGGCCGCCGTCACACCCGAGCCGCAGGTCGTGATCGCCGGCTTGGCCAGGTCCACGCCGGCGGCGGCGAACGTTGCGCGCAGAGCCTCGGGCGATTTCATGGTGCCGTCGTCGTTCAGCAGGCTGGCATAGGACACGTTCCGTGATCCGGGTATGTGCCCGCTGCGCAAGCCGTCGCGCGGCTCCGGCGCGTCGCCGCGGAAACGGTCCGACGCGCGGGCATCCAGTATCTCGTGATCCCCCAGCTTGGACGCCGCCGAAACCTGCGTGACATCCTTGATCATGTGATTCTGCCGGCGCACCGTCATGTGCCTGTCGCGGATGACGGGCGGCATGTCCTCTACCGGCCGCCCCTCGGCCAGCCATTTGGGCAGGCCGCCATCCAACACCGCGACACTGTCCTGTCCCATCAGCCGGAACAACCACCAGACACGCGCGGCCGAAAACATGCCGGCCGCATCGTAGACGACCACCTGATGCCCGTCACCCACGCCCATGTCCCGCAAGCGTGACATGAACTTTTCAACCGGGGGCACCATGTGCGGCAGGTCGGACCGGTGGTCACTGATGTCGTCGATGTCAAAGAAGCGCGCCCCGGGAATATGCGCGGCGTCATACTCGGCCTTCGCGTCGCGCCCGTCCTCGGGCATGAACCAGGTGCCGTCGAGCACCCTTAGATCCGGGTCTTTCAAGTGATCCGCCAGCCAGGCGGTTGACACGATTGTTCTGGGATCATCCTCGGCCATGGTGCCCTCTCTCGCTGTGAAAGTCCTACAACCCGCACCGCCCGAGGGCAAGCGCGCGTCTCGCGCTGCGCGCCCTGCCGGAACCGGTTGCGACCGTTCGGTCAGTGTGGGGCTCAGTTGCGCTCCTTCAACAGGCGCTGTTTCTGGCGGTTCCAGTCACGCTTGGCCTCGGTCGCGCGCTTGTCCTGTTTCTGCTTACCCTTGGCGATACCGATCTTCAGCTTCGCCAGCCCCTTGTGATTGAAATAAAGGACCAGCGGCACCAGCGTCATACCCTTGCGCTGCGTTTCGTTCCACAGCCGTGCAAGCTCCTTCTTGGACACCAGCAGCTTGCGCTTGCGCCGCTCCTCGTGGCCAAAGGTGCGCGCCTGTTCATACGGGGCGATGTAGCAGTTGATCAGCCACAGTTCACCATCCTCGACAGCAGCGTAGCTCTCGGCGATGTTGGCCGAGCGCTCGCGAAGGGATTTGACCTCCGACCCTTCAAGGATGATTCCGCATTCCAGATCGTCCGAAATCGCGTAATCGTGCCGTGCGCGCCGGTTCTCGGCGACGACCTTGTAATTCGGGTTGTCCTTCGGTTTGGCCATGGCCGCGTCCTACTGCTTCCGCCGGAGCGTGTCCAGCGGAGCAGCAGGGTACGCGGCGCGTGCCCGCGCCGCAATCAGTTCCCGATCAGTTGCGGCACGATCGTAACGATCTCGGGGAAGAACCACAGGAGCGACAGCCCGGCCACTTGGATTAGAACGAAGGGAAACACGCCGCGGTAGATATGCATGGTCGTCACCTCGGGCGGCGCGACCCCCCGCAGGTAGAACAGCGCGAACCCGAAAGGCGGCGTGAGGAAGCTGGTCTGAAGGTTCACCGCGATCATGATCGTGACCCATTTCGGGTCGAATGTGCCCCCGTAGATCACCGGGCCGACGATGGGCACGACGATGTAGATGATCTCGAGGAAATCCAGAACGAACCCGAGGATGAACAAGACCAGCATCACGATCAGGAAAACCGTGAATTCGTTGTCGAAGCTGCGCAGGAACTGCTGGATGTAGTGCTCACCGCCAAAGCTGATCACGACGAGGTTCAGCAATTGTGACCCGATGAGGATCGTGAAGACCATCGAGGTCACCTTGGCCGTTTCCCGTACCACCGGGGTCAGCACACCGCCCGAGAACAGTACCCAGCACGAGAACAGCAACCCGAACGCCGCGTAGAGATAGGCCGCGTACGCCGCGAAGAAGGCCATCCAGCTTTCGAAGCTCACGACGTCCTGGTTGATCCGCAGGTCGAAGTTGATGCCCAGCAGGATGGAAAGGATGATCGCCAGCGTGGACCAGATGATGATCCGGCCCGAGCGTTCCTCGTCACGCAGTCGCCGGTAGGCGGCCAGCATGATCGCGCCGCCAGCCCCGAGCGCGGCAGCCGGGGTCGGGTTGGTGATCCCCCCAAGGATCGACCCGAGCACGGCAACGATCAATACGAGCGGCGGAAACACCACGCGGATCACTTCGTTCTCGGCCAGCCGCACGGCGCCATGCCCACAGCCGTAAAACGCCATGCCATAAGGGATCGCGAGCAACAACAAGGACACGCCCGGCCCCGTCGATGGCGCGATCAGGGCAATATCCACCAGCAGGCCCAGCACCACGCCAAGCCCGCCGATGATCAGGGGCGTCGGCGTCGCCGTGGGCTTGATGCCCCGTGCCACCGCCAGGATCAGCGAAAGGATCAGGAAGATGGTGGCGACGCCGCTTCCGATCGGGGCCGCCGAGGCCTCTTTCTCGGCCACTTTCTCGGCGATTTCCTCCTCGGTGAGCTTGACGCTTTCGGTGACGCCGCCGGATTCCTGTATGGCCTCCCGCTCTGCGACGGCCTGATCCCACGCGGCCTGACCGTGCAGGTCGATCATGGAGTCGCGGCACTCATCGCTCACGTTCGTTCGAAGTGACGCGGTTTCCCCGGCATCGGTGAAACTGTCCACCGTCAGGTTCTGGGAGCCAATGACATTGACCTGGCCCAGAAGCAGTACGCCCGCGATCAGCGCAACGGGCACCCCCACGAACCACGTGAAAGTCTCCCCGCGGGTCCGCGGCTCACTGCCGCCGCCGCCGAGTTCCACGGCCGGAGCCTTGGACGGGTTCAGAAGCGCGTAGGTGAATGCATAGCCCGCGTAAAGCAGCGCCAGCAGGATGCCGGGCAGCAGCGCCGCCTGGAACAGCGTTCCCACCGACACGACCGCCGGTTCACCCAGGTAGGTCAGGGCATCGGAGCAGCCCGCTTCCTGCGCGCGCGTCTCCTGCGCGGTCGCATACAGATCCCCCGCCAACGTGCCCAGCAGAACGATCACGATGGAGGGCGGGATGATCTGGCCCAGCGTCCCGCTGGCCGAGATGACGCCGGTCGCGATCTCGGGCGAATAATTGTTGCGCAGCATCGTCGGCAGGCTCAGCAGGCCCATCGTCACCACGGTTGCACCGACGATCCCGGTGGAAGCCGCGAGGAACGCGCCCACCACGACGACGGAAACCGCGAGACCACCGGGAAACGGGCCGAAAACCTTGGCCATCGTGGTGAGCAGGTCCTCGGCGATCTTCGAGCGTTCAAGCGTGATGCCCATCATGACGAACATCAGCACGGCCAGTAGCGTCTCGATGGATTGCCCCGCCAGCACGCGCTCGTTGATGCGATTGACGATGAAGCTGATGTTGCGATCCAGTGCGGTTTCCCAGCCCCGGGTGAACACGGGCTCCGCGATGCGCGGCAGGTCGGGGTATCGGAAAACCGATATGTTTTGCGGCTTCACCCCCGAGGCGATGAGCGCGTCATAGGCCTGGCTGCCCGTGTCGATCGCCTGATGGATGAGCAGCCCGGCGCTGTCCAGCGCCGCGATGATCGCGAAGGAAAGCACCCCGGACCCGGCAATGGCGAACGCCACGGGAAACCCGGAAAGAATGCCACCGAAGAGACAAAGAAAGACGATGATCAGGCCGATCTCGACACCGTCAAGTCCGAAGAGCATGAGTTCCCGTCCCTTCCTTACTGGTAAACGCCGTCGTAAGCGTCTTCACCCTCGCCAAGATTGTCGTGGTCGAGGAACTTGTTTTCGCTCTCCGGGCCTTCCCTCCACTCGAGGTAGGAGCGGTAGAAGAACGCCACGGCATGAAGGAACACCATCGCGGTAAAGGCCACGAGAAGCACCTTGAAAAGAAAGTAGCCGTTGAAACCGTTGGGTGAAAATCCGATGGTTTCCACGTTCCAGCGCATTGCACGCGATTTCAGCAGCAACCGGTCGAGCGTGTCGCTCGCCGATGGTTTGGGCACGATCAGGTGGCGCCACAGGAAAAACCACCCGTACATCCAGATCAGCACCGTGACGGGCATCATGAACAGCAGGCTGCCAAGCATGTCGATCACCCGCTTCGTGCGATAGCTGACGGCCGAATATATCAGGTCCACCCGCACGTGTCCGCCCTGCACGAAGGTGTAGCTGCAGCACAGCGTGATCACCATCGCGTTGTAAAGCTTGAGTTCCTCGGCATACCAGCTGATATCCATCTCCAGCGGGATACCGAAGCCCAGCACGATATCCGGCCGGGTGAAAATGCGTTGGATGAAAACGATGATGATCTGCTGGATCACCATCAGCAGGCCGGCCCACGCAAAGAACCTGCCGACCGTGTTGGCGAAACCTTCAAGCCCGCGCACCACGCCCCACAGGACGCCGTTGTAGCGCAGGCCGACGACGGTCAGGGTGAGGAACGCCGTGAATACGACAAAGAAGAATTCAACCGATCCGCCGTAATAGACGAACCGCATGACCGCTTCCTTGTCGGACCAGTCCAGCCAGCTGCCGGGATGGGAGATCGCGTAGACAAGGTTGTAGAAGGCCATGGCCACGTTTTGCGCGACCCATGCAAGGCCACTACCAAGCCCTTGCAGGATCTCGACGAGGCCAATGCCGTTGTCACTTTCCATGAGCTCCCCCAAGACCAGCTTCACATGAGGCGTTCGACCGTACCGGGCCGACTGGCACGGCAGGCCCGCCCCGGTCCCGGGGCGGGCTTCCGTCATGGTGTGGCTCAGATGCCCACCACGCGGTTACGTTGCCGGGTAAAGGCCCCTTCCGAGCGGCTGCCCCATGCGGCCGAACTCTTGAGCGACGCCATGTAGCTGTCATAACAGGTCTTGTAGATGTCGTCGTCCATCGGCTCCTGCACGACCTCGGCCGCGGCGGCACCGAAGGCGTCCCACACGCTATCGGGGAATTCCATGAGCTTGACGCCACCCGATTGCAGACGCTGCAGCGCCGCCGAATTGTTCGCCATGAACTGCGACATCGACCAGATGTTGGCCGCCTGGGCCGCGTGGCTGACGATGGATTGATGCGCGGGCGACAGCCCTTCGTACATATCAAGGTTGACGGTCAGGTTCAGGTTGGGGCCGGGTTCGTGAAAGCCTGCGGTATAATAGATATTGGTGATCTCCTGGAAACCCGCTTTCTCGTCCGCCCACGGACCGATCCATTCGGTCCCGTCGATGGCCCCTGTCGAAAGCGCCTGGTACACTTCCGACCCCGGCAGGTTCTGAACGCTGGCGCCCAGCTTGCCCAGCACCTGGCCCCCCTGGCCCGGCATCCGGAACTTGAGGCCCTGGAAGTCATCAGGGCTGTTGATTTCCTTGCTGAACCAGCCGCCGGACTGCGGCCCCGTGTTGCCGGCCGGAAACGCCTTGAGCCCGAAGATCGAATACAGGTCATCGGCCAGCTCGCGGCCGCCGTCGTGATAGAACCAGTTGTTGAATTCCTGGAAATTCATGCCGAAAGGCACCTGGCTGAAGAATGACAGTGCCGGGTGCTGGCCGAGGAAGTAGTAATCAACCCCGTGATACATGTCGGCCTGCCCGGCGGACACGGCATCGAAGACCTCGAACGCGCCGACAAGCTCACCGCCAGCCTTGAGCTCAACCGTCAAATCACCGTCGGACATCGCGGTAATGGTGTCCGCGCAGTATTGGGCGGCGTCATGCACCCCGGCAAGCCCCCGGCCCCACGTCGTCACCATCGTCAGCGTGCGTTTTCCCTGCGCATAGGCCGGTGCGGCCAGACCGGTCGCGGCGGCGGCGCTCCCGCCAAGCGCGGATTTCTTCAGAAAAGAACGACGATCCATCAAGATACTCCTCCCAGATCATAAGGATATCCGCCCAGCGATATCGGTGGGCGGATCATTGCAAGTAATACGGATCCTATCGCGCCCCCACCAAGTTGGGAATACCCGTCGCTGCGTAAAAATCCCGCAGATAGCTTGGAATTTCGGTGATCTTACAACTCTGGCCGCCAATGCAGGCCGATCGAGCATAACATTGCCTAACCTCCAACGTGCCCGCGCTTTCGCGAGACAGCGAATTGCGCGCAATAATCGCAAAGAAGACCACGGCTCACGCGACATTTTTTCGTCAAGCGCGCTTGACGCTCCCGCGCCCCGCTCATACTGTTTGCCCTAGACGCAGCGAGGAGCCTTCGACAATGTCCGATCTTATCGTACGTGTAGGATCATGGCGCATGGGCCGGTAACGGATACCATAAAGAGACCCCATGCGCCCCCGTCACCAGCGGGGGCTTTTTTATGTGCAGTATATGGATGACGTCATGAACGGAGCAAGACAATGACACGTCAGATGACCGGCGCGAAAATGGTGGTTCAGGCCCTCAAGGATCAGGGTGTGGACGTCGTATTCGGATATCCCGGCGGCGCGGTGCTACCGATCTATGACGAAATCTTCCAGCAGAACGAGATCCGCCACGTGCTGGTGCGGCATGAACAGGGCGCGGTGCACGCCGCCGAAGGTTATGCCCGCGCGACTGGCAAGCCCGGGGTGTGCCTTGTCACTTCAGGTCCCGGCGCGACCAATGCCGTGACCGGCATCACCGACGCGCTGATGGATTCGATCCCGATCATCGTGTTGTCCGGGCAGGTGCCCACCTTCATGATCGGCAACGATGCCTTCCAGGAGGCCGATACCGTGGGTATCACCCGCCCCTGCACCAAACATAACTGGCTGGTCAGCGACACCGCGCGGCTGTCGGACACGCTGCATCAGGCATTTCATGTCGCGGCTTCGGGGCGTCCGGGGCCGGTTCTGGTAGACATTCCCAAGGACGTGCAGTTCGCCAGCGCGGACTATACCCCGCCGGCACAAGCGCGCACGTCGCATTACCAGCCACAGGTCAAGGGCGACATGGAAACGATCACCGAGCTTGTCGAGGCGCTGGAAACAGCCGAACGCCCGATCTTCTACACGGGCGGCGGCGTGATCAATTCCGGCACCGCGGCAAGCCAGTTGTTGCGCGAACTCGTCGATGCCACCGGCATCCCGATCACGTCAACGCTGATGGGCCTTGGGGCCTATCCGGCCTCTGGGCGCAATTGGCTGGGCATGCTGGGGATGCACGGCCTCTACGAGGCCAACATGGCGATGCACGACTGCGACCTGATGATCAACATCGGCGCCCGCTTCGACGACCGGATCACCGGGCGGGTCGACGCGTTCAGCCCCGGCTCGAAGAAGGCGCATATCGACATCGACCCGTCCTCGATCAACAAGGTGATCAAGACCGACATCCCCATCGTCGGCGACATCGCCCACGTGCTCGAGGACATGCTCAAGGTGTGGAAGTCACGCGGCCGCAAGACCAATTCCGAAGGCATCGCGAAATGGTGGACACAGATCGAGGACTGGAAGAAGGTGAACTGCCTCGCCTTCACCCAGGAAGGTCCCACGATCCGGCCGCAATACGCGCTTAAACGGCTCGAGGAACTGACCAAGGATCACGATCGCTACATCTGCACCGAGGTCGGTCAGCACCAGATGTGGGCCGCCCAGTACATGGGATTCGAGGATCCCAACCGGTGGATGACATCGGGTGGCCTCGGCACCATGGGCTATGGCTTCCCGGCGTCGATCGGCGTGCAGATGGGCCATCCTGACGCGCTGGTCATCAATGTTGCCGGCGAAGCATCGTGGCTCATGAACATGCAGGAAATGGGGACGGCGGTGCAATTCATGCTGCCCGTCAAGCAATTCATCCTCAACAACGAGAGGCTTGGCATGGTCCGGCAATGGCAGGAGTTGCTGCACGGGGAGCGGTACTCGCAATCCTGGTCCGAGGCATTGCCGGATTTCGTGAAACTCGCCGAAGCGTTCGGCGCCAAGGGGATTCTCTGCGATGACCCGGCCGATCTGGACGATGCCATCATGGAAATGATCCGGCATCCCGGCCCGGTGATCTTCGACTGCTTGGTCGAGAAGCACGAGAACTGCTTCCCGATGATCCCGTCGGGTGAACCGCACAACAAGATGCTTCTGGGTGAGAACGCATCGACGAAAGACGCGATCAGCTCAGAGGGAGCGGTGCTGGTGTGACCTTGACCATGCCGCGCTGCTGGCGGGCTCGTTGGCCAGCCGGCGTGGTGCGGCATGGCGTGCAACCTCACGCATCACCAAGAGAAAGGCGACTGCCGAAAGCGTTTCGCGTGCTTCGGCCAGCCTTAGCGTCGGCATGGGCTCCATGACGGCATAAACGACCGGGTCCAGCATCAGCCCGACGGCTGTCATGCCGAACGCCAGACCGATCGACGGCACCGGGAACCCGATCCGCAGCAACATCTGCCTGACCGGCCGGAACAGGTGATAGCCCAACGGGATGATGGCCGCCCATGTCAGGAAACCGAGAATGAAGACATGATCGAACAGGTAGCCGAACATGTTGTGAAGGTTGGTTTCGGCCTGCACGTTCACCGCCTTGATGCCTTCGGGCGTGTCGAACCCCAGAAGTCGCTGGCCCCAGCTTATCTCTTCTCCGCACATGACAACGAAAAGCGCCGCAAGCATCGCGTGGAAGATGAAACGCGGATGGCCACGCCCGACATTGCAGGCTACCACCCCGCTCAGGCCGGCCGCGACGATCAGGATGATGGCGGACGCGGTTTCGAGCGCGCCATCCTCGGCATTCAGCGTCCAGAGCACGTCGGTAGGAATGAAACCGGCACCGAACCGGATGTAGCCCAGCATGCCGACAAGCGCGGCAATCAGGATCAGGGCCTCGGGGGACGTCAAGCGGCGCAATTCACGTTCATAAGCCGCCGGCATCACCGGTCGATAGCCCAGCAGGCGGTGGTAGCGCGCCGAACGCTCGATCCCGGTCCAGAAAACCGCGCCGGTAACCGTCACCGCGGCGAGCACGAACAAGACAACGCGCGCCACGGCGACCTCGATCTCGGCCACGCGCCTCGTCAACGCGACATCGGATGTCAGCGACGCATCCATGAGACCGATCGCCACAAGGTTCCGCGGGGTCAGCCAGACAGCACCGGCCGCGAGACCACAGGCGACCAAGAGCGCGATGAAGCGCTTGAAACCCATTTGACACACCCCCGTTACATTCACGCCCCTCTCAGGCGGCGGACGCACGCCGAACCCACGGCAAAACATAGATCAAAAACGCGAGTCTGTCACATAATTGTCATGAAACACTCTGTTGCCATGCCTTCACGACCGTGTCTTGCGGCAGCCCGGCCGGAAGTTTATCAAACGTAAACCGCCCAGATGTACCGCCTGAAAGGAGGCCGGAAATGTCAGCCCTGAAGATCAAGAAAGGCTCGTCCAAGCATTCTGCCTACAACCTTCGACCGAATTTCTCGGACGTGAGCGAAACCCACACGCTGGCGGTCATCGTCGACAACGAGCCGGGCGTTCTGGCGCGGGTGATCGGCCTGTTCTCGGGGCGCGGATACAACATCGACAGCCTGACAGTGGCCGAGGTCGACCATACCGGCCACACCAGCCGGATCACCATCGTCACGACCGGCACGCCGCAGGTGATCGAACAGATCAAGGCCCAGCTCGGCCGCATCGTCGTGGTACATGACGTCCACGACCTTACGGTGGAGGGTCACTCGGTGGAGCGGGAACTCGCCCTCTTGAAAGTGGAGGGAACCGGCGACAAACGGGTCGAGGCGCTGCGGCTCGCTGACATTTTCCGAGCCAACGTAGTTGACAGCACGCTTGACAGCTTCGTTTTCGAAATCACCGGAACCCCCGACAAAGTAGACGCGTTCGCCGAGCTGATGCGCCCACTGGGACTGACTGAAGTCGCGAGGACAGGGGTTGCAGCCCTCCCCCGCGGATAGTCAACGCCGGCCGGTGAACGGTGTGACGGCCTGTCTTGCGACGCGGGACAGGCAGGCCATCGGCTGTATGCCGGGTTCGTGACGCGCGCGGTTTTCGCGTCTCCACCGCCTACCCATCACGATCTCTTGTCGCCTTGGGGAAAATCAGGTCGCGGATAGTCGGTTTTCGTGCGCTGTTTTCTGGTCAACGGGTCATATCCGCCAACGAGGAGTGCCCCATGACGCAGAACGTAACAGATCTGTCCAATGTCCGGTCGCGCGTGGATCGCGCGAATGGACTGCCGAATGCCCACTACATCGATGCGGGCGTCTACGAGGAAGAAAAGCAAGCGCTCCTCTTTTCGCAGTGGGCGGGCCTTGCGGTGGCCGCGGACGTGCCTGCCCCCGGTGACGCCGTTCCAATGGAGTTTCTCGGGATGCCGCTGCTGCTCATCCGGGACAAGGACGGCGCGGTGCGGGTATTCCAGAACATCTGCCGCCATCGCGGCATGATCCTGGTCGAGGAACCCCGGAAGATCGAAGGCGCAATCCGCTGCCCTTATCACTCATGGTGCTATTCCACCAAGGGCAAGCTGGTGAGCACGCCCCATGTCGGCGGTCCGGGGCACAACACCCACGACGCGATCAAGCGCGACGACCTTGGCCTTGTCGAGGTGCGCAGCCATGTCTGGCGTGACGTGGTCTGGATCAACGTCTCGGGTGATGCGCCCGCTTTCGAGGAGGCGATGGCCGACATCATGGACCGCTGGTCCGAGTTCGACCTGCCGCTCTATCACGGCGGGCATGACAGCCGCCTTCAGCTCGAAGTCGCGACCAACTGGAAACTGGCCGTCGAGAACTATTGCGAAAGCTACCACCTGCCGTGGGTCCATCCGGGATTGAACAGCTACTCGAAACTGGAGGATCACTACAACATCGAGAAGCCCGGCGAATATTCCGGCCAGGGGACGCTGGTCTATCGTCAACTCACCAACGAGAACGGTGAGAAATTCCCCGATTTCAAGGATGTCGGCGCCAAGTGGAACGAGCAGGCGGAGTATATCGCCGTCTACCCGAACGTGCTTCTGGGCACTCATCGCGACCACGCCTTCGCGATCATCCTCGAACCGCGGGGCCCGGAACGGACGGTCGAGAACATCCACCTCTACTATGCCGTGCCCAATAGTGACGAGGGACTCAGGATGCGCAACACGCAACTGTGGAAAACCGTGTTCGAGGAGGACATCTTCGTCGTCGAGGGGATGCAGCGCGGTCGTCATGCCACGCAATTCGACGGCGGCCGATTTTCGCCTGTCATGGACAGCCCGACCCACTGTTTCCATGAATGGGTCGCCGGCAAGATCGAAACCCACCGGGCCAAAGCGAGGGCGGCGGAATGAAGGATCTGGACCAGCGCATGATTTCCGCGCACGAGGCGAACGACCGTCGGCAACTGATAAAGCTCTACACGACCGCCGCCGACACGATGAACGACCTCGACGCGGCATGTTTTTACCTGACGCACGCGTATGTCTTCGCACTCGAAGCCGGTGCACCGCAGGCGTGGGACCTGCACGCGCGGCTCAAGGCCCATGGCCGCGAGGCCTGAACCGATCGCCCCGCCGCGCCATGCGCGGCGGGGGGTGGTATTTGATGTTGCAATTTCCGAAAACTTGGCTAGGAACCCCGATGCAAATGCGCGTGCGGCCCGCCTCGGCCAGAATCACGCCGGCTTGGTGGCCGGGCAGGGTTTCGCTGTGCAACCGAAAGATACACTGAAACCCGAAGTAAAGGTCTGAGTCGAAAATGGCAAACACGCCGCAGTCCAAGAAACGCGCCCGCCAGAACGCGCGCCGCATCAGCGTCAACAAGGCACGTCGCTCGCACATCCGCACCCACCTGCGCAAGGTAGAGGAGGCTATTGCGTCAGGCGACAAGGACGCCGCGCAAGCGGCCCTGCAGACGGCACAGCCGGAACTTATGCGCGGCGTGACCAAGGGCGTCTTTCACAAGAACACCGCAGCGCGCAAGATGTCGCGGCTGGCGGCACGGGTAAAGGCGCTGAGCTAAGCGCTGACACGAACCCCTTGAAAAACAAAGGCGCCTCCTTGCGGGGCGCCTTTTTCATGCATGCGTGTTTTTTGACGGGCCAAGATTCTTTCCACGACTTTAACATGTCAAGCGCTAAGAACGGTTGCCGCTCTGCCAGACAACTTGCTACTTTAATCCTGCGATTCACGCTTGGGGGGACAAGCTGCCGCCAACGTTGAAGGGACGTACCCTTCAGAGGCTGTCATAGGCTTCACGTGTGGCTTTGTCCATCTGGTATGCACGGGTAAGTAACGAACGGGTAAGGCGGCTTGTGGGGACTACCGCAATCGAGCTCGTTTGTTTTGTTGGTCAGGTTGGGTTGTTATGACACCGCTTCGGCGCGGCTACGTCGCAAGCGGGAGCTTGACCTGTACGTGTGTGGTATTCCCGGCGCGGAACGCAGGCAGAAGAGCCATAATTCCACTGTCCACGAGGCGGTCGGAAAATTCGCGGAACGGGATGAATGACCAAGGAACAATGGGGCCAAATCCGGCAACAACTGCTCGAATCTGTCGGGCAAAACAACTTTAAGACGTGGATAGAGCCGCTTGAACTATCTGGGGTTGAAGAGGGTGTTGCCACCTTCACCGTCCCCACCAGCTTCATGGGCAATTACGTGTCGCAGAATTTCGGCGACCTGATCCTGTACCAGATGAATACCTGTGCGCCCGAGATACGGCGCATACACTTCAAGGTTGTCACGCGTTCTGCCGACAAGCAGGTGTCACCGACCACCAAAACCGCCACTACGCCCGAACAACCAACAAGCGAGCGGGCCGGCACCGCAAACGGGAACCTCCCGACGGCACCGTTGGAAGAGCGGTTCACGTTCGAACGCTTCGTCGTCGGCAAACCCAACGAACTTGCCCATGCAGCCGCGAAACGCGTGGCCGAAGGCGGCCCGGTGACCTTCAACCCGCTGTTCCTTTACGGCGGCGTGGGCCTCGGCAAGACGCACCTGATGCATGCAATCGCATGGGAACTGCGCCAGAATCGGCCCGAATTGTCCGTGCTCTATCTTTCTGCCGAACAGTTCATGTACCGGTTCGTTCAGGCCCTGCGCGATCGCCGGATGATGGATTTCAAGGAAATGTTCCGCGCGGTCGATGTGCTCATGGTCGACGACGTACAGTTCATCGCCGGCAAGGACAGCACGCAGGAAGAATTCTTCCACACCTTCAATGCATTGGTGGACCAGAACAAGCAGATCGTGATCTCCGCCGATCGTGCGCCGGGCGAGATCGAGAATCTCGAGGAACGCATCCGCTCCCGCTTGCAGTGCGGGCTCGTCGTGGACTTGCATCCCACCGATTACGAATTGCGCCTCGGCATCCTGCAATCCAAGGTGGAACATCAACGCCCGCAATATCCCGACCTGGTGCTGGACGACGGCGTGCTGGAGTTCCTTGCGCACCGCATTTCCACCAATGTCCGCGTGCTGGAAGGGGCCCTGACACGGCTTTTCGCCTTCGGCTCGCTGGTCGGCCGCCCCATCACCCTCGATCTCGCACAGGATTGCCTCGCCGATGTGCTGCGCGCGTCGGATCGCAAGATCACCATCGAGGAAATCCAGCGCAAGGTGTCCGAGCACTACAACATCCGCCTCTCCGACATGATCGGGCCCAAGCGCCTGCGCAGCTTCGCACGGCCGCGGCAGGTGGCGATGTACCTGTGCAAGCAGATGACGTCTCGCTCCCTCCCCGAGATCGGGCGCCGCTTCGGCGGGCGCGATCACACCACCGTCATGCACGGGGTAAAACGCATCGAGGAACTGCGTACGCAGGATGGCCAAATCGACGAGGACCTCGAACTGCTGCGCCGCACCCTCGAAGGGTGACGGCGCGGGCCGGCACGCCCCTTGACTGCCGGCGTGAATGCCCCGAAAACATCCGAAACAAAAGGCTTGCGCGGCCGGGGGCTTTTGCTACCGTGCCCATCCCGGCGCCAGACCGATACCTGACCAGGGAGCGAGGGCATGAAACTCAGCATCGAACGCGGCACGCTGCTCAAGGCCGTGGCACAAGCGCAATCCGTCGTGGAGCGGCGCAACACCATACCGATCCTCGCGAACGTCCTGATCGAGGCCGAGGGCGACTCCGTGCATTTCCGCGCCACCGACCTCGATATCGAGGTCGTCGATCGCGCCCCGGCGCAGGTGGAGCGCGCCGGCGCCACCACCGTCTCGGCCGTCACGCTTCATGAAATCGTGCGCAAGCTTCCCGACGGCGCGCTTGTCACCCTCACGGATGACAGCACGGCAGGGCGCCTCACGGTCGAGGCCGGGCGCTCGAATTTCAACTTGGCGACCCTTCCCAAGGAAGATTTCCCGGTCATGGCCTCCTCGGAATACACGGCCAACTTCTCGGCCAAGGCGCCCGCCCTGCGCCGCCTTTTCGACAAGTCCAAGTTCGCGATATCGACCGAGGAAACACGCTATTACCTGAACGGCGTTTACATGCACGTGGCCGACGCAGAAGGCGGGCAGGTGTTGCGCTGCGTGGCCACGGACGGCCACCGCCTTGCCCGGATCGATGCCGACCTACCGGTGGGCGCCGAGGACATGCCGGGCGTCATCGTCCCGCGCAAGACCGTCGGCGAGCTGCGCAAACTGCTTGATGACGACGACACCGAGATCGCCGTCTCCGTCTCGGAAACCAAGGTACGTTTCGCCACGCCCGACATCACCCTGACCTCCAAGGTGATCGACGGCACGTTTCCCGATTACACCCGCGTCATCCCGCAAGGGAATACCCGCAAGATGGAAGTGGACGCCGCCGAATTCGCGCAGGCGGTGGATCGCGTCGCCACTGTCAGTTCCGAACGCTCCCGCGCCGTGAAACTCGCGCTCGACGAGGACAGGCTGGTTCTGTCGGTCAACGCCCCAGACAGCGGCGCCGCCGAGGAGGAGCTTGCCGTCGCCTACGGGGACGAACGGCTGGAGATCGGCTTCAACGCGAAGTACCTGCTGGAAATCGCCAGCCAGGTTGACCGCGAAAACGCGGTGTTCCTGTTCAATTCCTCGGGTGACCCGACCCTGATGCGCGAAGGCAATGACACGAGCGCCGTCTATGTCGTGATGCCGATGCGGGTGTGAGCAGACGGTTTTACCGGTCAAGATATGAACCTGAGGGGCGCGGCACTGGAAACATCCGCTTCAAGACCTTTCTGTTGCAAGGCCATCAGGCCCTCCGGCGATACCAAGCTGTGACCTGATGCAGTCAAGCCCTGCCAAGATGCCGGGCTTTTTGCTTCTGGAATGATGTTTGGTATTTGGTTACTCACCTCCCATGCCGGGCCTCCACCTCTCGACCCTGACACTTTCGCATTTCCGGTCGCACAAATCCGCACGGCTGGCGCTGGATGCGCGCCCGGTGGCAATTCACGGCCCCAACGGCGCGGGCAAGACCAACGTGCTTGAAGCGGTCTCCCTTTTTTCGCCGGGCCGCGGGATGCGTCGGGCCTCGGCCCAGGACATGGCCCGCCGGCCCGAATCCCTCGGTTGGAAAATCACCGGTATCCTGCACGCGGCCGATCAGATTCACGAGATCGAGATCTGGTCGGAGGATGGCCAGCCACGCCAGACCCGGATCGACGGCAAGCCCGCCGCACAAACCGCGCTCGGCCGCATCGCCCGGGTGCTATGGCTCATCCCCGCTATGGACAGGCTCTGGATCGAGCCCGCCGAGGGCCGGCGGCGTTTCCTTGACCGCATGACAATGAGCTTCGAGCCCGATCACGCGGAAACCTCCCTGAGCTATGAAAAGGCGATGCGCGAACGGAACCGGCTGCTCAAGGATCAGGTTCGCGACGGGCACTGGTACGTTGCGCTCGAACGGCAGATGGCTGAAGCCGGCTACGCCATCCATCGCGCCCGCCACGCCGCGCTCGAGCGCCTGCGGACGGCACAAGAACGCGCCGAAACGGCCTTCCCGACCGCCGAGCTCGACTTGACCATGACCGAGGGCGCCATGCCTGCAACGCCATCGGATTTCCGCGACGCCCTGCATGAAAGCCGCTTCCGCGATCTGGCTGCCGGGCGCACGCTGATCGGGCCGCACCGGGCCGACCTTCATGGCGTCTACGCGGCCAAGGGCGTGCCGGCGCGCGACTGTTCCACCGGCGAACAGAAAGCGCTTCTCGTCTCTCTTATTCTCGCGAACGCCCGCGCGCTGGCGCGGGATACGGGCGCGGCACCGCTCCTCTTGCTGGACGAGGTGGCGGCCCATCTCGACGCCGACCGCCGCGCCGCGTTGTACGACGAAATCTGCGCGCTCGACGCACAGGCATGGATGACCGGCACTGGCGCCGAACTCTTCGCCGAGCTGGGCTGTCGTACCCAGCATCTAGAAGTCACCGAAACCGGCGACAACAGCCAAGTGAAACGAAAGGCAGCTCCATGACCATGCCATCGCAACGTGTCAGCCTCATCACCCTCGGCGTGAATGATCTCGACCGTTCCAAGGCATTCTACGCCGCACTGGGCTGGTCTCCGGCACAGGAACAGCCCGGCATCGCCTTCTACCAGTTGCGGGGTTTCGTGCTCGGCCTGTTCGGCCGCGCCGCCCTCGCCGCCGATCAAGGCCGGCCCGATGCGACGCTCGGCACCGGCGCGGTAACGCTCGCCCAGAATTTCCCGACACGAGACGAGGTCGATTCCGCCTACGCCGCCGCGCTTGCCGCCGGGGCCACCGCGCTCAGACCGCCCGAAGCGGTATTCTGGGGCGGTTACTCGGGCTACTGGGCCGACCCCGACGGCCATATCTGGGAAACGGCGATGAACCCTTTCTGGCCGCTCGACGCCGATGGCGGCCTCACGCTGCCTGACGAATCATGACGCTCTCGATGGCCGAACTCTGGCTTTATGCCGGCGGGATCCTCGTGCTTTTCCTGACGCCCGGTCCCGTCTGGCTGGCGCTCATGGCACGCGGCATGTCCGGCGGCTTCCACGCGGCGTGGCCGCTGGCGCTCGGCGTGGCGGTGGGTGACGTTCTCTGGCCGCTGCTGGCGGTTCTGGGTGTCAGCTGGCTGGTCTCGGCGGTCGACGGCTTCCTGATCCTTCTGCGATGGGTCGCGGTGATCATGTTCGCGGCGATGGGCCTGCTGCTCATCCGCCATACCGACCGGACGATCACGGCCGATAGCCGCCTGACCCGGCCGGGACGCTGGGCCGGCTTCATGGCCGGACTGGCGGTGATCCTCGGCAATCCCAAGGCGATCCTGTTTTACATGGGCATGCTGCCGGGCTTTTTCGACCTCACGCGGGTGACGCCGCCGGACATCGCCGCGATCGTGACGATCTCGTTCATCGTGCCGCTGGCCGGCAACCTGACGCTGGCACTTTTCCTCGGCCGGGTGCGGCGCCTGCTGGCCTCGCCCCGCGCACTGCGCCGCACCAACCTCGCCTCGGGTGCGCTGCTGATCGTTGTGGCCGGGCTGATCGCGCTGACATGACCGCCCCGCCCACGAAAGCCCGCTGACCTGGCCATATTCGGCACAAAATATTGTGTGCGGCCCGTGACATTGCCCCCATAAAATCGTATAAAATCAAAAAAGTGCGAAGGAAATCACGCATGGCCGAAACTGCACCGGCAAAAGAAGAATACGGCGCCGATTCCATCAAGGTTCTCAAGGGGTTGGAGGCGGTTCGTAAACGCCCCGGCATGTATATCGGGGACACGGATGACGGATCGGGCCTGCACCACATGGTCTACGAGGTCGTCGATAACGGCATCGACGAAGCTCTTGCCGGCCATGCCGACGCGGTGACCGTCACGATCCACGCCGATTCCAGCGTTTCGGTCAGCGACAACGGCCGCGGCGTTCCCGTCGAGATGCACGAGGAAGAGGGCGTTTCAGCGGCCGAGGTCATCATGACCCAGCTGCATGCGGGCGGCAAATTCGACCAGAATTCCTACAAGGTATCGGGCGGGCTGCATGGCGTCGGTATCTCGGTGGTCAACGCACTCAGCGACTGGCTCGAGCTGCGCATCTGGCGCGCGGGCAAGGAACATGTCGCCCGGTTCGAGCGCGGCGAGACCGCCGAGCACCTGGAAGTCGTCGGCGACGCCGATGGCCGGCGCGGGACCGAGGTGCGCTTCCTCGCCTCAACGGACACCTTCTCGAATCTCGACTACAGCTTCGAGACGCTGGAAAAACGCTTGCGCGAACTGGCCTTCCTCAACTCCGGTGTCCGCATCATCCTGCGCGACGAACGGCCCGCGGAAACGCTCGAGGCCGATCTGCATTACGAGGGCGGCGTGCGTGAATTCGTCAAGTATCTCGACCGCCACAAGTCCCCCATGATCCCCGACCCGATATTCATCACCGGCGAACGTGACGACATCGGTGTCGAGATCGCGATGTGGTGGAACGACAGCTTCCACGAAACGGTGCTGCCCTTCACCAACAACATCCCGCAGCGCGACGGCGGCACCCACATGGCGGGCTTTCGCGGCGCGCTCACCCGGACGATCCAGAAATACGCCACCGATAGCGGCATCGCGAAGAAGGAAAAGGTCAGCTTCACCGGCGACGACGCGCGGGAGGGGCTGACATGCGTCTTGTCGGTCAAGGTGCCCGATCCGAAATTCAGCTCCCAGACCAAGGACAAGCTGGTCAGCTCCGAGGTCCGCCCGGCGGTGGAAAGTCTCGTGACAGAGAAACTCTCCGAATGGTTCGAGGAAAACCCGAACGAGGCCAAGCAGATCGTCGGCAAGATCATCGAGGCCGCGCTGGCCCGCGAGGCTGCCCGCAAGGCCCGCGAACTGACCCGCCGCAAGACGGCGATGGATGTCAACTACCTTGCCGGCAAGCTCAAGGATTGTTCCGAGAAGGACCCGGCCAAGACCGAGCTCTTCCTCGTCGAGGGTGACAGTGCGGGCGGCTCCGCGCAGACGGGGCGCGACCGCGCCACGCAGGCCGTCCTGCCCCTGCGCGGCAAGATCCTCAACGTGGAACGCGCGCGCTTCGACCGGATGCTGTCGAGCCAGGAAATCGGCAATCTCGTCATGGCGCTCGGTACGGGGATCGGGCGGGACGAGTTCGATATATCGAAACTGCGCTACCACAAGATCGTCGTCATGACCGATGCCGACGTGGACGGCGCGCATATCCGCACCCTGCTTCTGACCTTCTTCTATCGCCAGATGCCCGAACTGATCGAGGGCGGATATCTCTATATCGCGCAGCCGCCCCTCTACAAGGTGATGCGTGGCAAGTCCGAGGTCTATCTCAAGGACGAACCGGCGCTCGAGGATTACCTGATCGCGCAAGGAACCGAGGACGCGGTGCTGCGCCTCGGCTCGGGCGAGGAAATCGTCGGCCAGGACCTGGTGCGCGTGGTCGAGGAAGCCCGGCAGACCCGGCGCATCCTGCACGCGTTTCCGACGCACTACCCGCGCCACATCCTTGAACAGGCCGCCATTGCCGAGGCCTTCGTGCCCGGTCGGGTGGATGCCGACCTTCAGGGCGTGGCGGATGCCGTGGCCGAAAGGCTGGACCTGATCGCGGTGGAATACGAGCGCGGCTGGCAGGGGCGCCCGACACAGGACAAGGGCCTGCGCCTGTCGCGCGTTGTCCGAGGCGTGGAAGAAGTGCGGACCATCGACGGGCCAGTCCTGCGCTCGGGCGAGGCGCGCATGATCGGCCAGATGACGGATGCACTGCGCGAAATCTACGTCCAGCCCGCCACGCTCGTGCGCAAGGAACGCAGCCAGACTATCCAGGGGCCGCTCGACCTGCTCGACGTGATCCTCAAGGAAGGCGAAAAGGGCCTGACCCTCCAACGCTACAAGGGCTTGGGCGAGATGAACCCGGATCAGCTCTGGGAAACGACGCTCGACCCCGAGGCGCGCACGCTCCTCCAGGTCCGGATCGACGACGTGGCCGAAGCCGACGACCTGTTCACCAAGCTCATGGGCGATGTCGTCGAGCCCCGCCGCGAATTCATCCAGCAGAACGCGCTCAACGTCGAGAACCTCGATTTCTAGCGCGTTTGGCGCTCTATCGGCTCTGTACCCGGCGGCCTTGAGCCATCAACGGCAGCCGTGAGACCGAGCAACGATACACTGTCAGACCGTGCTCCGCGCCCAGCGTCGCCGGCAAGTCATCATTCCCCGAATACGCCAGTGCCGCGACCCGGAAGCGCACCCAATCCTTCAGATCCGACACATTGCCGTGTCCGGGATTGCCGTGCTGCTTCGGCCCAAGCACGCGGTCTCACGCTTGAGACGCACCATGTTGTTGACGAACTTGACCGAAACGCACAGCCGCCGTGCCGCGCCCGGCCGGGGGAACCGCCGCTTGTGGCGATGTCCCGTGCCTGCTTAAAGATCACGTAATCCCGTGCCGGGGTACTTGTTAAGGGCATCACTTGCTTGGTTCTATACAGCCATGAAAATCACCGGAACCGAACTGCATCTTCTTGCTGTCTTCAACAGCGTCGTTCGAAACAGCGGCATTTCTGCCGCGCAGGTCGAACTTGGCCTCAGCCAGCCAACGATCTCCAACCACATCACCGCGCTGGAAGAGCGGTTGGGCGTCAAGCTCTGCCAGCGGGGGCGGCGCGGATTCCTGCTGACGGAAAAGGGCCGGATCGTCCACGAGATGAGCCAGTCGCTGCTGGCGACCATGGCCACCCACGAAAGCAAGCTGGCCGAGCTGCGCGGCAGCCTCGTGGGCAACATCAAGATCGCCATGGTCGACTGCCTCGCCAGTGATCCGGCATTCCACCTGCCCGAGGCGATCAGGGTCTTCGTCGAAACCGCGCCGGCGGTTCGTGTCGAACTGACGGTCGAGCGGCCGCAGGATATCCTGAGCGGCATCCTCGACGGCAGCTTCGACGTGGGAATCGGCGGCTTCGACAACGTTGTCGGCGGGCTGGAGTACCAGACCATCTACCACGAACGTCATGGGCTTTATTGTGGCCGGCCCCACGCCCTGTTCGACCAGCCGGACGATACCATTTCAGGCTGCGACTACACCGGCTTTGCATGGGCGCATCGCCGTTACTGGAGCCGGCGGCGACAGCGCGGCTGGCAGCTTTCGGAAAAGGACGTCTTCGTTCAGGAGATCGAGGCACAGATGGCACTGGTTCTCAGCGGCGCGTTCCTTGGCTTGTTGCCGGAACATGCCGCAAAGGTCCACGTGGACGCCGGCAAGCTGCGCCGGTTGCCCTTCGACGACCCCAATCTCGACGTTCCGATGAACCTGCTGACCCGCAAGGGCCCCCTGCCCGCGACGATAGAGCTGTTCCGCAAGGAGCTCCTGTCGCTTTACGCGCGTACCTGACCCTTCAAACGGTCAGCGGCTTCTTAAAAGCTCGAGGTCATCGAGATAGCTGTTCTCGGCGCGTTCGCGCTGCAGCAGCCCCGGATCAAGATCGGCCAGCAGAAGTTTCGGCGTCTTCCCGGCGGACGAGAGCGTTTCGCCGTTGGGCCCGTTGATCGACGACAGGCCGACGAATTCCAGACCGGACTCCGAACCGATCCGGTTGGCGTAGCCAAGGAAAATCTGGTTCTCCATCGCCCTGACGGGCACCAGTTGGCGCGCGATGCGTTCATGGGGCGCCATGAGCGCGGTCGGCACGACGACCAGATCGGTACCGGCCCGTGCCTCTGCCCGGACGAGTTCGGGAAACTCGACGTCATAGCAGATCAGCACGCCGATGCGCAGGCCGCCGATCTGGACGCGCGCGGGGTGGTTGCCCGGCACGAACGTTTTTTTCTCCCACGCCCCGAACAGCAGGCGCTTGTAGTAGCGGTCCAGTTCCTCGCCGGCTGCCGAAAAGACCACCGCCGCGTTGCGCACCCCGTCGGTCGACAGCAAATGCGATCCCATCACCACCGCCACGGCCTGCTCGGCCGCGATCCGGCCGACGGCGGCCAGTGCCTCTTCGACATCCGCAAGATCGGCGGCTTTCAACCCGGGAACATGGTACCCGGTCAGGTAGCCCTCGGGGAACACCACGAGGTCCGCCCCCGCCTCGGCGGCATTCGAAACAACGCGCTCGGCCTCTCGCACCGTGTTAACGCGGTCATTGGGCACGCCCACCCCCTGCCACATGGCCAGTCTGAGCATCATCCTGTCTCCGTCTTTCCGAAATCGAGCACGATCCGCCCGCGCACATCGCCCCGGGCAAGGCGATCGAGGCCCTCCGTGACACGCTCGAACGGCAGCACCTCGTGATCGACCGCGAGCGGATGATCCCGCGCGAAGTCGAGGAACTGCCGCAGGTCCGCCCGCGTGCCCACCGACGACCCCATGACCCGGTGGCCCCCATCGATCAGCCACATCATCGACAGCGGCACGGGATCATGCACGAGCGCGACCGCCACGATCTGGCTGATCGGGTTCGCGACCTCGGCGATCAGGTCCCAAACGGCGGGCGTGGGCGCGAAGTTGAGCGTGATGTCCGCGCCGCCCCAGTCGCGGATGTCCTGCGCCGCGCCCGGCGGCACGACAAGGTCAGCCCCGAGGGCCCGCGCCTCTGCCCGGCGGCTTTCGTCGGGTTCGGCGACCGCCACGCGCAGGCCCTGCGCCCGTGCGATCGCGATCGCATATTGGCCCAGCCCGCCCGCACCCACCACCAGCAGGCGTTGGCCGGCGCGCAGCTCGCAGCGTGCCAGCGCCGACCATGAAGTGAGCCCGGCACACAGCAGCGGGCCGGCGGTGACTGGGTCGATCTCGTCGGGGATACGCGTTGCGAACCGGGTATCCAGAAGCGCGAACTCCGCGAAGGCCCCGGCGGCATCAAGGCCGCGGGCCTTCTGTTGCGGGCAGTAGGTTTCCCGGCCGCGCAGGCAGGGATCGCAGTCAAGACATGCCCCGTATAGCCACGGCAGGCCGACGCGTGTGCCCACGCCAAGCGGCCCGTCCCCGGCCACGATCCGCCCCACCCCTTCATGCCCGAGGATCAGCGGAAAGGCCTCAGCCGGCATCGGCTCTTCGCCCTGCTGAACGTGGAGGTCGGAATGGCAAAGCCCACAGCTTTCCATCATGACCAGATACTCGCCAGCGGCGGGCTGGGGCACCGGGACACGGTCAAGCCGCAACGGCTGGCCCGGCGCGTCGCAGAGCGCGGCCACCATGGTCTCGGGCAGATCAGTCATTGCCGATCCTTTCCGCCCCGAGAAGACGCGGAAGATTGCCATAGCGCCCGATCAGGCCGAACGCCAGCGCGGCAAGCGCCACGAAGATCACCGAGACAACGCCCATGATGGGCGTGTACCCGTAACGAAGGGAGTTGAAGATCTTGATCGGCAGGGTTTCCACGGTGAACCCGGCGACCATGTAGGCGATGATGTACTCGTTCAGCGAAAGCACGAACGCAAAGGCGTACCCCGAGATCATGAAGGGCGTCAGTAGCGGCAGGATGACCGTCCGCAGGACCTGCCCGCGCGTCGCGCCCATTGTCCGGGCCGCCTCGATCAGCGATGTATCCACCGTGGCCAACCCAAGGCTGATCGTGACGACCGGCAGGGTCACCAGGAACACCGCGTGCGACACGATCGTCGCCGTCATCTGGCCGTACATGCCGACGGACACCCAGAACACCAGGAACCCGAGCGCGGAAATCACCGGCGGCAGCATAAATGGCGCGACCCCGAGCACGTAAAGCGTCCGCGCGAACCAGTTGTTCCGCGACCAGACATGCAGCGCCAGCGGCAGCGCGACGGCAACAGCCAGCAGGCTGGAAACAGCCGCGATGACGAGCGAATTGCGCAGCGGCACCAGCCAGTCGGAATTGCGGAAAAGCTCGGCGTACCATTTCAGCGACAGGTCCTGCGGCGGAAATCGGAGGCTCTGCTGCCCGTTCAGAGAGATGCCCGCCACGACAACGATCGGCGCCGCCAGCAGCAGCAGGATCGCGACGACATAGATGACCTGCAGGCGGCGCGTCATGTGTCACCCGCCTTGTCACGGCCAAGCAGCAGGGAAAGGCCGACCATCAAAAGCGACACCAGCAACAGCAGCACGGCCATGGCGGCGGCGAAGGGCAGGTTCGACTGGAAGATCGCCTGATCGGTAATGTGCACCGACAATGTCCAGTGCTGCGGTTTGCCCAGAACCTGTGGCAGCAGGTAGATGCCGAGCGTGAACACGAAAACGAGGATGAGCGCGCCCACCATCGGCTTGCGCAACATCGGAAGCGTGACCGTCCTGAATGTCTGGAACGGGCTCGCGCCCATAATCCGGGCCGCCTCGCCCAGTTCGGGGTCGAGCCGCGACACCGGCGGGTAAAGGACAAGCACCGAATACGGCAGCGCCAGATAGCACATGCCTGTCATCAGCGCGAACAGGCTGGGCGTATAGGCCCGCGACTCCTCGATGATCCCGAGCAAGGACAGCAGGTTGCCGACCCCGGCAGTTTTCGACAACAGGGTGGACAGCGAGAAACCGATGATGACTTCGGACAGGGACAGGACAGACAACAGGATCACAAGCACGACCGTCTGCCCCCGCCGTTTCATCCGCGCAAGGCTGAGGGTGAACGGAAAGGCCAGCAGAACGCAGATCGCCGCCGCGCTGGCCGAAATCAGGACAGAGGTCAGCAGGATGCGCCCGAAGAACACGGAGAAGAACCGCAGGTAGCTGTCGAGTTCGAAACCCGGTTCGTAGAAACCGCCCGGCACCCGGTGCGCCACGCTGACCGACAGCATGATGGCGAAGGGCACGAGGAAAAACACCAGCAGCCATATCGTGGGCACGACCGGCAGCCACCGCGATGTGGGTTTCCGGGACAGCGTGCTCATGACGGAAGGACCACCCGCTTGCCCGGCGCGAACGCCACGCCGACCTCGTCGCCGAGCCCAATATCGGGCCGGGCGCTTGGCGCATAAAGCGCGGTGATTTCATGATCGCCCTGCTCGAGCACGTACTGGATGCTTTCGCCGAGGTCGCGAATGAAAGTGACCTTGGCCGTCAGCCCCGTGTCCGCCGCCCCCAGCCGCACGTCCTCGGGCCGCACCGAAAGGACAAGACCGGTGCCGGGATCGCTCTTGATCCGGTCCGACTTGTCCACCGCGAACCTGAAGCCGGAAACCTCGATGCTGTTATCGGCGGTAAGCGTGCAGGGAAGCAGGTTGGACGTGCCGATGAAGCCGGCGACGAAGGCATTGGCCGGATCGCGGTAGATTTCCATCGGCGAACCGACCTGCTGAACCCGTCCCTCGTTCATGACGATCACGACATCGGCCATGGTCAGCGCCTCTTTCTGGTCGTGTGTCACGACGATCGTGGTGACTCCGAGGCGTTTCTGAAGCTGGCGCAGTTCCACCTGCATGTGTTCGCGCAGATTGGCATCGAGCGCCGAAAGCGGCTCGTCCAGCAGGAAAACCTGCGGGTCGATCGCAAGACCCCGTGCAATGGCCACCCGCTGCCGCTGGCCGCCCGAAAGCTGGTGAATCCGCCTGTCACCAAGGCCGAAAAGCTGCACGAGGTCCAGCAACTCCTCCGCGCGCGCCCGGGCCTCGGCCCTTGGCCGTCCGCGGATCATGAGCGGATAGGCGATATTTTCCGCAACGCTCAGATGCGGAAACAGCGCGAGCGACTGGAACACCATGCCGAACTCGCGCTTTTCCGGCGGAACCGCCGTCTGATCCTCCCCCGCGACGATGAGCCGTCCATCGCTCGGCACTTCAAGTCCGGCGAGCAGACGCAAGAGCGTGGTCTTGCCGCAGCCCGACGGGCCGAGAAGGCAAACGAATGTCCCGTCGGGGATCTCAAGGCTGACATCCTCGACCGCGGCCAGGCGCCCGAAACGCTTGGTCATGCCTCGCAGCGACAGCTCGGTCATGGGGGTATCCTTCTTGTGGTGACCGGCCCGGGTAGGTCACGGGCCGGTCGCGGGCCACGAGTTTCAACCCGTGACGAGTTCGGACCATTTCTGGTTAACCCAGTCGGCCTTGTCGACGTAAAGTTCATACCGCGGCAGGATCGGCGGCACCTCCGACGAGACGGCGGCGAATTCCTCGTCCGTCAGGTCCGTCATGCTGCGCGGGATCGTCGGCGCGGTGCCGACGAAGCGCGACAGCTTGGACTGGATTTCGGGCTGGGACATGTAGTCGATGAAGACCTGGCTGGCCTCGATGGCGTCGGAGGCCTTGGAAACCACCCACGACCCTGCATCGAGGACCGCGCCTTCCGTCGGAAAGGTCGAGCGCACGGGCTTGCCATCGGCCGCCGCCAGCCCGGTCACGTCGTGGTAATACTGGCCCATCGGTATTTCGCCGGTTTCCAGCGCTTGCTGGAACTGCCCTTCGTCCCGGTACCACAGTCGGACATTGGGCTTCACTTCCGCCAGCTTGTTCATGACTTCGAGCACACCCTCCTCGGTGGCGAGGATGTCGGTGCCGCCAAAGAAGCAGTGCCCCGTGATCTCCAGCAGGAAGGAATTCGATGCAAGCGCCAGCAGGCCGAGGCGGTTCTCGTTTGCCGGGTCCCAGAATGTCTTCCAGCTCTCGGGGGGGGCGGGATACACGTTGGTGTTGGTCACAAGCGAAATGTACCACGCAACGGCACCGGTGCCGTAGAACCCGTCACCGTCATATCCGTGAATGAAGTGATCGGGCAGGTTCTCGACGTTGGGCATGGCGCCCCGGTCCAGCTTGGCCCAGAGGCCCGCACGCTCACCGCGGATCCGCGGCACCTGCGCCATCATCGAGACATCCGCCGGCGCTTGGCCGGCCCGCGCCGCCTGTTGCAGCTGGACAAGCCACGCCTCGCCCGTGGGTTCGGCGATCGAGTCCACCTCGATCCCGGTGGCGGCGGTGAAATCCGGGTAGATGTGCTTCTTGAAACTTTCCTCGAAATACCCGCCGTAGGTGCCAACCTTGAGCGTGCCGCCCTGTGCCAGCGATAGCGACGGCGCGGCGAGCGTTCCCAGAGCCGCCGCGCTGGTCGAGGTTATGAATTCGCGTCTTTTCATCATGGTCAGTCTCCCTGATTTATGGGTGTTGTTGTGTCCTGCGGTACATTTGGAATCACGCAGAGCATTTCGTACAGCAAATTCGCACCGATCAGCGCCGTGTTCCCCGACGGATCGAAGGGCGGCGAGACCTCGACAAGGTCACAGCCCACGATGTTCAGGTCGCCGCACCCGCGCACGACCTCCAGCGCCTGCCATGTGGACAGGCCGCCCGGCTCCACCGTTCCGGTACCGGGCGCGAAGGCGGGATCAAGGCTGTCGATGTCGAAGGAAATGTATACCGGCCTGTCCCGCACCGTTTCCCGCACCCGCTGCATCAAGGGCGCAAGGGACCGGTACCAGCACTCCTCGGCCTGCACCACCGTCCAGCCCTGCGCCCGGCCCCAATCAAAATCGTCGCGGGAATAGCCAGTGCCACGCAGCCCGATCTGGAATACCCGGTCGTTGTCGAGGCAGCCGTCCTCCCAGGCGCGGCGGAAGGGGCAGCCATGCGCCACCCTTTCACCGAACATCGCTTCGTTGATATCAGCATGGGCATCCACGTGAACCAGCGCCACCGGGCCATGAACCTTTTTCATCGCCTTCAGGATCGGCCATGTCAGCGTGTGGTCGCCCCCCAGCGTCAACGGGATCGCATCGGCCGACAGGATATCGTCGTAATGGGCCTCGATGATTTCGACGGAATTCTTGAGATCGAAGGTATTGATCGGCACGTCGCCAACGTCAGCGACCTGAAGGTGATCGAAGGGCGCGGCCCCCGTGGCCATGTTGTACGGGCGCAGCATCCGGCTTTCGTCGCGTATCTGGCGCGGCCCGAGGCGCGTGCCCGGGCGGTTCGAAGTGCCGATATCCAACGGGATGCCCACGAAACACGCGTCAAGGCCCTGCGCGCTGTCCTGCGCCGGAAGCCGCATCATCGTCGCCGGCCCGCCGAAACGCGGCATTTCGTTCCCGCCAAGGGGTTGGTTCAAACTGCGCATCCGGAATTGCCGCCCACCTGACTTGCGTCCATGTCGTTACCCTACCGAAGTTCCCCGCAGCTCGAATACCAGTCTGCGAACGAATACATTTGCTTTGGCGAATGTATTTCCGGCTTCGCGCGATCGGGCGGCAGGCAACCGGAACCCGCCTTGTCATCAGGGGCTCAGGCGTCGCGCCGGGGGCGGGCGGAGCTCCGACCTCCGATCAGTTCGTGCGCCGCGACCCAGATGAGGGCGGGTCGCCCGGCACGTCCAGCCCCGGCCGCCGGGCCTCCAGCAACGTCCCGGTGGCGAACATGTCCGTGCTGCACATCAGCGCCGTCGGCGGCGCACGATACTCCATGAAGGCGCGCAGGGTTGGCCCGCGGGCTTCCTAGGTGGACGGCTTCGACATGTCGGTGCCGATCTCGTCCACCGCCCCATACATGTCATCCATCATGCTGACATTGGCCCGGAACGTGAAGCCGCTCGGGATCAATCTCAGCGTGCGGGAACTCGACCACACCCAATGGTCTACGCATTCATGTCGCACGAGGGTCCCGGCATCCAGATACGCCGCTATTTCCCCCTACGCGGCGCTGCTTCTGCCCGCGGCCATGATCGTGGTCACCGCCGGCCGTATCAACATGCTGGGCGACCCGACCCGGGAGGCGGCCGCGAAATGAACGGACCGGTCCTGACCGTCGAGACCCTCATCGTCCGCACCGCGGCTGGGAACACGCTTTTGCGGGACCTCGGGTTTTCGCTCTCGCGGGGCGAAATCATCGGTATCGCCGGCGAAGACGGCTCGGGCAACATGCGCCTCGGCGCGACGGACCTTCTGCGCCCCGGTGCGGGGCGGCGCACAGGGGCCGGCGCATCACCATGATGTTCCAGGACCCGTTCACGATGCTCAACCCGCTCCAGCGCGCGGGCGACACGCTGGAAGGGGCAGCCGTGGCCGACCCGGCCACGGGCACCGCCGCGGTGCTGGCCGGTTTCCGCCGCGCGGTGCAATTCGTCTCTTTCAGGGTCTCCATGCCACGCTCAGCACGCGCCACAGCATCCGCAAGTGCCTTGACCAGATCCTGCGCGCCGACGGCAGGCCCGACGGGACGGACGCGGCGAAAACGGGTTTGCTGAAACAGGTGGGCCTGACACACGCCTATCTGGACCGTCGCCCGGCGCAGCTATCGAGCGGGAACGTCAACGGATCGCCATCGCCCGCGCCCTCGCGTCGCGGCCGAGCTGATCTGCGACGAGGCGGTGTCGACGCTCGATTTTTCGGTGCAGGCACAGATCCTGACCCTGCTCAAGCGCCTCGTCCGCGACCGCGGGCTGGCCTATCTCTTCGGCACGCACGACCTCGCCGTGGTCCGCCAGATGGCCCATCGCGTCACCATGCTCGAGAATGGCCGGATCGTCGAGACAGGACCGGTCGATCGCGTGATGGACCACCCCGAGGCACCTTACACCAAGACCCTCGTATCCCCGTTGCCCGGCAATTTCTCGCGGGCGGCACCGCCGGCGGACTGATACGTCACTCCCGCCTAGGGCGGCGCTCACCCGCCACGGACCGTGTCGATCATCAGTTGGACATTGTCCGGGTCCGCATCCGGCGTGATCCCGTGCCCGAGGTTGAAGATATGCGGCCCGCCGTGGAAGGCGTCGACGATATGCCGCGTCTCGCGCACCAGTGCCTCGCCGCCCGTCACCATGTGCGACGAGGCGAGATTGCCTTGAACACAGCCCGACACCTGCACGTTCGCTGCCGCCCATTCGGGGGTGACGGTTTCGTCCACCGCCACGCAGTCGGCCCCGGTGGCGGCATGGAAACCCACGTATTTCTCCCCCGCCTGACGCGGGAAGGCGATGACCGGGATGCCCGGATGCCGCGCCTTGAGTTCGCCGATGATGCGTTTCGCCGGCGCCGTCGCGTAACGGTCGAAATCCGCGCCCGACAGCGACCCCGCCCAGCTGTCGAACAGCTTGACGCATTCCGCGCCCGCCGCGATCTGCGCCGAGAGATATTCGATCGTGCCTTCCGTCAGCCGTTCCATCAGCGCATCGAACAGCGCCGGATCCTCGGCCTTGAGCGCATGGGCCGGCCCCTGGTCCGGGGTGCCGCGCCCGGCGATCATGTAGGTGGCGACCGTCCACGGCGCCCCGGCAAAGCCGATCAGCGTGACATCGCCCGGCAGCGCCCCGGACAGGTTGCGTACGGTCTGGTAGATCGGGTTCAGCGTGTCATGTATCTCGGCGGCGGGTTTCAGACGGTCGAAATCTGCCTGTGCCGTGACCGTCGACAGGCGCGGCCCTTCCCCGGTCACGAACCACAGGTCGGCGCCAAGCGCCTGCGGCACAAGGAGGATGTCCGCGAACAGGATGGCGGCATCGAACGCGTAGCGGCGTATCGGCTGAAGCGTGACCTCGGTTGCCAGCTCGCTGTTGTAGCAAAGCGACAGGAAATCACCCGCCTGGGCACGCGTGGCGCGATATTCGGGCAGGTACCGGCCCGCTTGGCGCATCATCCAGATGGGCGGTACATCCAGCGCCTCACCGGCCAGCGCGCGCAGAATCGTCTTGTTGGCAGCCATTCGCATCCTCCGTTTGCCCGTCGTGGTCCCTTCCCGGCGGCAAGATGTCAAGCACGGGCTGCTTGCCACACCGATTTGCCGCGTCTAAACCGCCTGTATGAAACCTGACATGCCTTCCCCCGCGAAACCGCTCAAGATCGGGACGCGCGGCTCTCCCCTCGCCCTGGCGCAGGCCCACGAAACCCGTGACAGGCTGGCCGCGGCCTTCGACCTTCCGCAGGATGCCTTCGAGATCGTCGTCATCAAGACGAAAGGGGACGACAAGGCGCTGATCGCCTCGGACACGCCGCTCAAGGAACTGGGCGGCAAGGGCCTTTTCACGCGCGAGATCGAACAGGCCCTGCTGGATGGCGGCATCGACATCGCGGTGCACTCGATGAAGGACATGCCGGTTCAGCAGCCCCCGGGGCTGGTGCTCGACACGTATCTCCCGCGCGAGGACGTGCGCGACGCCTTCGTCTCGCCCCGGGCCGAGGGGCTGGCGGCACTGCCCGAGGGCGCCATTGTCGGCACCTCGTCGCTGCGGCGGCGGGCACAGGTGCTGGTCGCCTACCCGCACCTCGAAGTGGTGGAATTCCGCGGCAACGTGCAGACGCGGCTGCGCAAACTGGATGACGACGTGGCCGCCTGCACCTTCCTCGCGATGGCGGGGTTGAATCGTCTGGGCCGGCCCGAGGTGGCGCGCAACGCCGTCGCGCCGGAAGAAATGCTGCCGGCCGTGGCGCAGGGCGCCATCGCGATCGAACGACGCGAGGACGACAGCGCCACCGCCGACATGCTGGCCGCGATCCACGATGCACAGACCGGCAAACAGCTTGCCGCCGAACGGGCCTTTCTCGCGGCGCTCGACGGGTCCTGCGAAACGCCCATTGCCGGACTCGCGGAACTCGACGGTGGCACGCTGCGCCTGCGCGGCGAGATCCTGCGCCCGGACGGCAGCGAAAGGCTGGGCGACGAACGCCATGCCCCGGTGGAGGACGGCGCCGCGCTCGGGCGTGCCATGGCGGCCGATCTTCTGGCGCAAGCTGGCGATGGCTTCTTCGATTGGCGCGGCTGACCCGCGCCGGCCGGTAAACCGCGGCGGGAAGGAACGGGGCGATAAAGCGGGAAATAGGGCTTGACGCCACAAAAGGCCTGTCATACTTGTCCGCGCGGTTTGGCGGAGTAGCTCAGTCGGTTAGAGCAGTGGAATCATAATCCATGTGTCGGGGGTTCAAGTCCCTCCTCCGCTACCAAGTCGGCCCAAACTCATTTGACACCTTGTGGAAAGGCGCATAGGCCAAGAAATTGGGTCAGGAGTCCGGCGATTTCGACCTTGACGCCGCCCTTTCGATCGGAGCCCCGTGAAACGGTAATCGTGTCGGCGCGTTTGACGCGTCAACAGGTTATTCTGATTCAGGCCTCGGCTGCTGACTTCAACGAGACACGCCCACATTCGGCGCTTGGCAATCAGACGCCAATGGAATTCGCGGAACACCTTACCACCGCAACCGGCAGCCGCGCTGCGCCATCTGAAAGCTCCGCACGGATGTCGGTTGCTCCACCTGCGCCAAGCGGTGTATCCACTCACCCGGCTCCGGTTCCGAACGGATGAAAGTTCTGTGGCAGGTCAGATAACTTGTTGGTTATCAAGATGGGGCGGGAAGCGATTCGGGCCGCGGATGCTCGGGGCATCCCTGATAAAAGAAAATTTGGATACTCATACATAGCGGGCTGCCTGCTCTTTTTGCGACATCCGAGAAATCAATGACCCTGCTACGCAGATAGTATCCTTTTGTCTGCTTGGACAGAACGGCCGGTGACGAACGCTCGTTTAACGCCGCCAATCACGACGCGGTCCGGTGTCGACGTGCAGGAAGCCGCGCGACGGATACCATCCGATTCCGCCTGCCTCCTCAGCGCGCGCCAGTTGCCGTAGGCGGCGCGTCGACAAGCCCGGTGCGTGAATATCAAGCGCCTGACCGCGCATATGAAAACTGTTTGTCGCGCTGCCCCGCAGCGCCGCGTTGGTTGCTTTTGTGCGGTAGGCCGAGTTGATCACCACCGGCCGGTCGCCGATCCGGCGCTGGATTCGTCCGATCAACTTGATCAGGTCGAGGTCCATCTTCGTGGACTGACCGGCACGCACATCGCGCAACAGACGGTTCAGGGCCGCAAAGGCGGCTTGGTCCGGTTCATGGCCGAACAGGCGCTTGCGGACAAGATCGCCACGAAAAACTTCGCCCGTGCGTTGACGGACCAGGTGAAGATCCAGATCACCAAGCGCCAGCGCGGGCATCGCCAAAGCGCCTGTCGCCAGTGAAACGGCACCGGTCAGAAATTGTCGCCGGGACTGCATTGCGCATCCTCCTGTTCTTGCCGCATTTCGAGAACCGAGGAGGTATCGGGGTGGTTCATAAGTGTAAAATTGATAATATTCAGGATTGAGGTGAGATATTCTCGTCTCAAGTATGCCGGTCCTTACGTGATGGAGTGCGCGAATGGATATTGCCCTCGTTAAAACCTTTCTCGAAGTCGCGGCAACGGGGTCTTTCGTGCATGCCTCCGAACGGTTGTTCGTGACGCAATCGGCGGTCAGCCTGCGAATACGCCGGTTGGAGGAAATGCTCGGCCATGAGCTGTTCACCCGATCCAAGGCCGGGGCATCCCTGACATCGGCGGGGCAGGAATTCGAAGGCTATGCGCTCAGCCTTCTGAAACTTTGGGAGGAATCGCGTCAGCAAATCGCCCTTCCAAAGGGTTATACCGAAAGCATCAGCATCGGCGCGCAGTATTCACTTTGGCCGCGTCTCGGGTTTCGGTGGATCGACGAGATGCGCACCGCCATGCCCGAGCTCAGCATCCGCAGCGAGGTCGGCATGCCGGACCGCCTGACCCGGCAATTGCTGGAAGGGACATTGCAGGCGGCGCTGCTTTACACACCGCAACTGCGGCCCGGCCTGACCATCAAACCCTTGATGTCCGAGGATCTGGTCATGGTTGCCGCGTGGCCTGATCCAGATCTGGAGGCGCTGGGCGGGCATTACGCCTTCATCGATTGGGGGCCGGAATTCGTCCATGCTCATGCGCTGCATCTGCCCGAGCTGACCAACCCCGGTTTGACGCTTGCGCTGGGATCACTCGGGGCCGATTTCATCATGAATCGCAAGTTCGCCGCCTATCTGCCGGCCCGCTATGTCAAATCCTATGTCGACGCGGGGCAACTGTTTTACGTGCCAGATGCACCAAAATTTCCCTTCCCGATCTGGTCGGTCTGGCGCGAGGACCTTGATGATCGCGTGGCCACTGTTGCAAACGCGGCCCTGCAAAAGGTGATTTCGACCCTCGAGGAGGATCAGGAGGCCGTTCAGGAAGAGTTGGAAGACCTGAGCGAGGATGGCGAAATCGAGACCCTTGGGGATATTTTCACCGAAGAAAAATGAGTTCTTCTTATCTTATCCATATTTCAAATTCGTTTTCTTCAACATTTTGATTGGCATAGGCTGCGGTCGGCCTGTTGACCCATGAGGTCGAGGTCATGGTCGCCTGCCGGTGTGTCATTGCCGTTAACGAGAGTGGCAGGCGACCCACGCAGGTTGCGGCCCGGCCTTGGCCGGCTACGCGACCCGTGCAAGGCATGTAATCGCTTCCAACAGGGAAATTGCCTCAACTCAGGGCGGGGTCACCCCCGCCCTTTTTTCGTACGGCTGGCAGGGAATGGCCGGTGTGATCGCGTGAGGCTTGATTCAAAACGTCGTTTGGCGGAAGGCTGGCATGAACGCTATTAAAATGAGTAATTCTTGTCTCAAGCCTAAATATAATTCGTTTTCCATATGGCCGGGCCGATAATATCGTTACGGTATGATGGAAAAGTGGAAACCAAGCCTTGCGGCCCGGGTCGAGGGCGAGCCGCAGAAATCTCATATCTCGGAACTGTATCTACCGGGGTCGAACCATCGGTTTGGCTTTCGTATCGGTGGGTTGTTGAATGGGCCCGATGTTGTCGTTGCCTGTCAGGCCGCGCTGGCGCGGCAGGTGTACCAGCGGCTTTTGCTGATCCCCGGCCTCAACCGCCTGAAGGGGCGTTTGTTCCTGATCTCGCTGGATCGTCTGGATGACCTGCACGACTTTGGGTCCTTGCGCGGCCTTCTTGGCGTGAGCGGCCCGATTGATCATATCCTGACATTACCGGCCGTGGAGCTGGAGACACTCGATGAGTCAGCCGCAGCCGAATTGGTGCGGCGCAACTACTATGCCGTTCTGCGCCTCTGCGCACGAATGGGCATGGTGCAAGGGTGGGGCATTCCCGACCGTGACGCGCCCCTGGCCTAAGCGCCCTCTTTACCTTGCAGAACGGACGGCCAATGACGACTCTCGATATCGACGACCGCACCTTGGAAGGTCGCCTTTTGGAGGCGGTCCGGGCCGAGCATAGTGCCGCGCTCGCTGCCGTTCTGGACCCCCTGCCATACAGTGACGCCTTGCGGCTTTTGTTGAACCTGCCAGAGCAGGAACGCGACCGCGCCTTTGCCTTGATGCCGCCGCAGCTGGCCGCTGAAATGGTTGAAGAAGCCCCACACGAAATGGCGGCGACGCTTGTGGCCCACATGCCCCCGATCAAGGCGGCCGAAGTGCTGGACGCACTTGGATCGGACGTGCAGGCCGACGTTGTCGCCGAGATGGAGGCAACCGACGCCGAGGCGGTTCTGGGCGAAATGGAGGATGGACACGCCGAAGACGTGCGGCGGCTGATCGCCTATCCCGAGGGGACGGCTGGTGCCTTGATGACGGCCGAGGCGTTTTCGTTTCCACAAGATGCTACTGTTGGCACCGTGTTGCGCCGGTTGGCGAGTGAAGACGAGGATTTCGAGCGCTACCGCGGCCAGCATCCCTACATGCTTGACGAGTCAGGCCGGCCGGTGGGGGTCGTCTCTCTGCGCGGCCTTTTGACGGCCAAGCGCAGCATGAAACTGTCCGAGGTCATGACCGCGCCAATGACCGTTTCGGTCGAGACATCAATGGAGGCACTGGAAGACATCTTTGACGAACATCCGTTCCTCGGCCTGCCCGTCGTTGACGCTGACGGTCGGCTGGCCGGGGCACTGTCGCGCGCCGCTGTGGACGAGGCGCTGGCCGAGCGCGCCGAAAGCGAAAGCCTGCGCCGTCAGGGCGTTTTCGGAGACGAGCTGCGCTCGATGCCGACGCTGCTGCGTTCACGCCGCCGCCTTGCGTGGCTGTCTGCCAACATCGTTCTGAACATCATCGCCGCCAGCGTGATCTCGGCCTACGAGGAGACGCTGGCCGCCGTGATCACCATCGCGGTATTCCTGCCGATGGTATCCGACATGTCAGGCTGTTCCGGCAATCAGGCCGTGGGCGTGACCATGCGCGAGCTGTCCCTGGGCCTTGTGCGCCCGGTCGATGCGGTCCGTGTCTGGCTCAAGGAGGTCAGCGTCGGAGCCATGAATGGCGTGGCGCTGGGGGTCCTGATCGGCATCGTGGCCTGGGCGTGGAAGGGCAACCCGTGGCTTGGCCTCGTGATTGGAACCGCATTGGCGCTGAACACGGTGCTGGCGGTGTCGATTGGCGGCGTGGTTCCGCTACTGCTGAAACGTCTGGGGCAAGACCCCGCTGCCGCGAGCGGGCCGTTGCTGACCACAATCACCGACATGGCCGGGTTCTTCCTGGTGCTCAGCCTCGCCAGCCTCGCGATGCCTTGGCTCATCTGAGACGGAGGAAAAAATGAAAAGAAAAACCGAACACGCGTTCATTTTCATGACGGCCATTGTGATGCTGATTTTGTTATCGGGCTTTTTGTGGTTTCAAGGCGAAACGGATCACGGATCACAAGAACATGCCGTGGACAAACGGGGCGCCCCCTTCACCGAGGTAACCCCGCTCAAGATATCCCGGCTGAAGAACGCTACACCGCGTTTTGACATGGAATGGATTCGGGCTCTGCCATCGCCCCCGAAGCTGAGTGAGCAGGAGATGTGTCTTGCAGAAGCTCTCTATTTCGAAGCGAGAGGAGAGCCGGTGCAAGGCCAGATCGCCGTGGCCGAGGTGATCCTGAACCGCGCCCGGAGCGCACGTTTTCCCGACACAATCTGTGATGTCATTTACCAAGGCAGCCACCGGCGCAACGCCTGTCAGTTCAGCTATGCTTGCGACGGTGCACCCGAACGGTTCGATGAGCGTGACGCCTATGACCGCGCACAACGTCTGGCCGCGCATCTTTTCAATGCAGGACGCGCAGGCCTGGCCCGCGGGGCGGAGTTCTACCACGCGGTCACGGTGCAACCGTCCTGGGCCAAAAAGCTGCATCAGGTCGCACGGATCGGTGACCACGTTTTCCTGCGGCATCCGGAGTCTCGTGCCGCAGATGCGCGCGGCCGCGAATGACACTTCAAGATGCATCAGTGGGCGCACCCGCCCGCAGCCGGAAGACAATAAAACAAGGTCACCGGTTCTGATCGCGTGGCGTGCTTGAATTATGCTGCTGTCTCTTGGTTTGGACAATATCGCGGCCCGTTGACAACGGCGCGCGAATGACCGCACTGCCCACCGGCCGTTTGCCAAGGCATACTGCGTGGGCCAAGCAACATTCACGCATGGCGGCTTGGACCAGCACTGCGTAAGGTCGGAAGCTCCCGGGTTTGCCCTCGCAGCGAAAGTCAGGGTTGGCCGACCACGCCACGGGGTCGAATGTCACATTTCAATGGCGACTAAGGGCCGGAAACCACAGACCTTGGACGCAAGAAAGGATGCGGAGTCGGACCTCTGGCCACTTCTTTCCCATGTCTCCTTCGCTTTGAACGCACCTCCGCTACCGAGTGCCCCGAACGGTATCGAGTTCGCGCCGCAACACCCGCGGCGGCGCGAACGGCGCCATAAAAGCCACCCGGGCGATCATCCATGCGGGCCGGGCAGGCAGACCCGGCGGGCTGACGCGCTAGGTTGCGTCGGTCAGTACGGCCCGGCCAGCACCGTCATAACGGCGCCAAGCGGCAGGTGCCGGGGCGGTCCGCTCATTCGGGCGGATGCCCGTCAACCTGCCGAAGCAACCTGTCAAGCTCGCGCTCACCGAGCTTGACTTGGTACTACGTCTCGTAGAACGCGCGCGTCTCCGCGCGCAGGTCGCACTGCCACCCTTCCGGACATAGAAGCCCCGCCATCCAGACGGGCCCCATGACCCGGTTGAGCGATGGCGGCCTGTCGATCCAGCTGAAAGGCGCCTTGGGGCTGAACTCGCAGCGGTCCGGTTTGACATCCGCCAGCGTCGTGCCGTCGAGGCAGTCAAGACCCCGCACGACAAGCGTCCGCCCCTCCAGCCGTTCCAGACGCACCATGGACGTTCCCAGCGGGTTCGGCCGCTGGAGAGACCGGAGGGCGAAGGTGCCGAAGAACCGCGTGCCGTCGCCCTTGCGATTCTGGCGCACGGGGTTCCGGCGCGCACGGTCGAGCCAGTATATGATCTCGAGCTTACCGTACGCCTCCATCCCCTCCAGCGCGGCCTCCCACCGCGGAAAGATCTCGATGCGGCATTCGGGGCCATCCAGCCGTCCGTCGCGGGGGCAATCCTCGCGCCGGCACCACGGCGTCGCGATCCGGCCGATGAAGAACAGACCGGCATCCGCCTGCTCGGGCAGGTCGGTCAGCGCCTCGCCTTCCCTGAGTCTCGCTTTCATGACTTTCTCCGTCAAAGCCAACCCTTTCCGATTTGACCCGTTGGCGTGATGCCGCACGCGTTCCGGCAACCGGCACCCTGTGGCCCCCGGCGCCGCCAATGGTTAGAATGCGGGCATGGCAGAACTTCTCATCGTCTATCACTCGAAAACGGGCGGCAGCCGCCAGATGGCCGAGGCGGCCGCCCGCGCGGCGGAGGCGGAAACGGCCACCCGTTTGATCACCGCACGCGATGCCGGGCCGGATGACCTGCTGGGCGCCGACGGCTATGTCTTCTGCGCCCCCGAGAACCTTGCCGCCATCGCCGGCGTGATGAAGGATTTCTTCGACCGGTGCTATTACCCGGTCCTCGGCCGGATCGAGGGCCGCCCCTACGCCCAGATGATCTGCGCCGGCTCCGACGGGCAAAACGCGGCCCGGCAGACCGCCCGGATCGCGCAGGGCTGGCGCCTGCGCGAAGTGCAACCGGCCCTGATCGTCTGCACCCATGCGCAGACGCCCGACCGGATACTTGCGCCGAAAACAATCCCGGAGGATGATCTTGCCCTCTGCCGGGATCTCGGCGCCGGTCTCGGGGCCGGGCTTGCCATGGGCGCGTTCTGACGGACGACCGGATGGCGACGGCGCTTCACGCTGAAAGGTTCGACGCCGCGCTCGGGGCCCTGCGCGACAGCGGCGCCGCCAGCGTGCTCGACCTCGGGTGCGGCGACGGCGACCTGTTCCTTCGGCTCGCGGCAGATCCCGGCATCCGGCACCTGACCGGGATCGACACCGACCCACGCGCGATCGACCGGCTGCGCCGCCGGCTCGCGTCGGTTGATACCGGGGACAGGCCCGTGGCCCTGCGCCTCGCCTCGATCACCGGGGTCGGCACTGACCTTGCCGGGTATGACTGCGCCCTGATGATCGAGACGATCGAACACGTCCCGCCCGCGCACCTGTCACGCATGGAGCGGGCCGTGTTCCATCACATGCGCCCCGCGACCGTGGTCGTCACCACCCCGAATGCCGAGTTCAACCCCCTGCTAGGCGTACCCGCCCACAGGTTCCGTCACCCCGGTCACCGGTTCGAATGGTCCCGCGGGCAATTCCGCGACTGGGGCCGCCGCGTCGCCCGTGCCGACGGGTACCGCGTCAGCTTTGCCGACATCGCGGGATGTCACCCCGATTTCGGCGGCGCCAGCCAGATGGCCGTTTTCCAAGCCGGCGAAAATGGATCATAAAGACGGCATGGATGAAACCGACCTCCTCCGCCGTCTGGGCCTCGCCCTGGCCATCGGCCTGCTCTTCGGCCTCGAACGGGGCTGGAGCGCACGCCGCCGCCCCGAAGGCGGGCGCATCGCGGGCCTGCGCACCTTCGCGCTCGCCGGGCTCCTGGGCGGCATCTGCGGCTGGCTGGCAACGATCACCACGCCTGTCGTGCTGGGTTTCGCGTTTCTTGGCGTAGCGATGCTGGTATCCGTCAGCTACGCCATCCGGCTTCAGCAGGATGATGATCGCGGACTGACAACCGAGATCGCGCTGCTCGTCGCGTTCGGCCTTGGCGCCGGCGCCGTGCTGGGCGACATGCCGACGACCGCGGCAGCGGCCGTGCTGGCCGCCGCGCTGCTCGCCCTCAAGACAACCCTTCATCGGTGGGTCAAGCATTTGCGGCGCTTCGAATTGATGGCCGTGCTTCAGCTTGCCGTGATTTCCGTGGTCGTTCTGCCTGTCCTGCCCGACCGTGGTTTCGGCCCGGGCGGGGTGCTGAACCCCCATGCGATCTGGTGGGCGGTGATCCTCGTGGCCGGACTGTCCTTCGCGGGGTACGCGGCAATGCGGCTGGCAGGCGACCGGCTGGGCGCGATCATCACCGGCCTGTTCGGCGGTCTGGCATCATCCACGCCCACCACGCTCGCCCTTGCCCGGCGCGCGCGGGCCCAACCGCCGCTCGCACCGGTCCTGTCCGTCGGGATCGTGCTGGCCGGCGCCGTGACCTTCCTGCGCATCACGGTCCTTGCGGCCCTGTTCGCCCCGGCGCTCCTGGACCGGCTGGCCGTGCCGATGGCCTGCATGGCGCTGGCCGGGCTGGGCGGGGCGGGCCTCATTTTCGGGAGC
Source organism: Roseovarius halophilus (ex Wu et al. 2025) (assembly GCF_047086965.1). Lineage (NCBI taxonomy): Bacteria > Pseudomonadati > Pseudomonadota > Alphaproteobacteria > Rhodobacterales > Roseobacteraceae > Roseovarius > Roseovarius halophilus (ex Wu et al. 2025). The sequence goes on from NZ_JBKOTX010000020.1 coordinate 47,101, forward strand.
CTGTCTCCCGAGGCCCAGAAGGACCGCGCGACGCCGCCACCCATTTCGAACCCTCTCGGGCTCGAGGCCGCGCTGCTCTTCGCGCTCTTGCTGGCGGCCGTTCTGCTGGGCACCCATTACCTGCGCCAGTGGTTCGGCGATGCCGGGGTCTACACGGCCGCCGCCCTGTCGGGGATCACCGACGTGGACGCCATCACCATATCGCTTGCTCGCATCGCCGAAACGGGTATCACGGTGCGCACCGCCGCGATCGGGATATTCGTCGCGACCGGTGTCAATACGCTGATCAAGGCGGCCATCACGCTGGCAGTGGCCGGATGGCCGGCAGGCTGGCGCGTCATGGCCGCGCATGGTGCCAGCCTCGCCACGGGGGCCGCCGTGATCGCCGCCACCGGCTGACGGCGCCTGCTGCCGAAAAGCAAAAGCGGGTTGCGCTCTCCCCGTGCGCGGATTATGCCGCGATGCAGCATCACGGCATCCGGGCCTGACCCGGCGTGATCCGCACGACCGGCCGCCCGGACCAGCCCGACCGACAAGGACATGACCCAAGACCGCCGGCAAGGCGCGGCCCAAGGAAACGCGATCACATGCTCTCTCTTACCGCCTACCGGCGCGACTGGACCTCCAACATACGCGGCGACATCCTGTCCGGGCTCGTGGTCGCCCTTGCGCTCATCCCCGAGGCAATCGCCTTTTCCATCATCGCGGGTGTCGATCCCAAGGTCGGGCTCTATGCCAGCTTCTCCATCTCCGTGATCATCGCGATCACGGGTGGCCGGCCCGGCATGATCTCGGCCGCCACCGCCGCGACGGCCGTCCTGATGATCACGCTGGTCAAGGATCACGGCCTGCAATACCTGCTGGCGGCCACGGTGCTGGCCGGCATCCTGCAGATCGGCGCCGGGCTGCTGAAACTGGGCTACGTGATGCGCTTCGTGTCGAAATCGGTGATGACCGGCTTCGTCAACGCGCTGGCGATCCTGATCTTCATGGCCCAGCTTCCCGAACTGGACCCCGGACGCGTGCCGCCCCTGACCTACGCGCTGGTCGCGGGCGGTTTGGCCATCATCTACCTGTTCCCGCGCCTCACGCGGGCCGTTCCCTCGCCGCTGGTGACGATCATCGTGCTGACGGCGCTGACCGTGGCCATGGGCTGGGACGTGCGCACCGTGGGCGACATGGGCGAGCTGCCCGATACCCTGCCCGTCTTCCTGATCCCCGACATCCCGCTGACATTCGAGACGCTGCAGATCGTCTTTCCGTACGCGCTGGCCGTGGCCGTGGTCGGCCTGCTCGAAAGCCTGATGACCCAGCAGATCGTCGATGACCTGACCGATTCCGGCTCGGACCGCAACCAGGAGTGCATCGGCCAGGGCCTTGCCAACACCGCCACCGGTTTCATCGGCGGCATGGCGGGCTGCGCCATGATCGGCCAGTCCATCATCAACGTGAAATCCGGCGGGCGCGGCCGGCTGTCCAGCTTCGCCGCCGGGGTCTTCCTGCTGATCATGGTGGTGGCGCTCGGCGATATCGTGGCGATCATCCCGATGGCGGCGCTGGTGGCGATCATGATCATGGTCTCGATCGGCACCTTTTCCTGGTCGTCGATCAAGAACATGCGCGAGCATCCCAGATCGTCGTCGATCGTGATGCTGGCGACCGTTTTCTTCGTGGTCTACACCCATAACCTCGCCATCGGGGTGCTGGTCGGCGTGTTGCTGTCGGGCATCTTCTTTGCCTGGAAGATCGCGCAGCTTTTCCGCGTCAGGACCGAGATCACCACCGACGGCACGCACCGCACCTATCTCGTCGAGGGCCAGCTTTTCTTTGCCTCGTCCGAGGATTTCATGCGCGCCTTCGATTTCAAGGAAGCCCCCGAGAAGGTGACGATCGACCTCAGCCGCGCGCATATCTGGGACATTTCCTCGGTTGCGGCGCTCGACATGGCCGTGCTCAAGTTCCGGCGCGAGGGCGCCGATGTCGACCTCATCGGCCTGAACGAGGCGTCCGAGACCATCGTCGACCGGCTGGCCATCCACGACAAACCCGGCGCAATGGACGAGTTGCTCGGTCACTGAAGGGAAACGGAACATGACAACCAACACGCTCATCGCCCTTGTCGACGGCTCTGCCTATTCCGAAAGCGTCTGCCACCACGCGGCATGGATCGCGGCGCGCACGGGCGCGACGGTGAAGCTTTATCACGTGATGGGCCGCCGCGACGCCCCCGAGAAACAGGACCTGTCGGGCGCCATCCGCCTCGGTGCGCGCTCCCGCCTGCTTGAACAGCTTTCCGATCTCGACACGCAGCGCGCGAAGCTCGCCCACGAACAGGGCCGCGCCATACTCGACGATGCCCGCGCGTTGATCGAGGCACAGGGCGACATCAAGGTCGAAACGCGGCTGCGGCAGGGCGACTTGATCGAGACGATCAGCGCCAAGGAGGATACCGGCGACATGATCATCGTCGGCAAGCGCGGCGAGGCCGCCGGGCTGGCCGCGGCACACCTGGGATCCAACCTCGAACGGGTCGTGCGTGCCAGCCACAAACCGGTTTTCGTGGCCAACCGCGCCTTCAGGGCGCCGGAACGCCCGCTCGTGGCCTTCGACGGCGGCGCGTCATCGCTCAAGGCCGTGGATCACATCGCGCGCAACCCGCTATTCGCGGGGCTTGCCGTGACGCTGGTATTTGCCGGCACCGAAACCCCGGAGATGACTCGCGCGCTGGAGCGCGCGGCCGCCACCCTGCGATCGGGCGGGATCGAGCCCGAAACGCTCATCCGCCAAGGGGAGCCGGAAAAGGTTCTCGCACAGATGACCGAATCCGACGGGTACGACCTGCTGGTGATGGGGGCCTACGGGCACAGCCGGGTACGCGCCCTGCTGATCGGCTCCACCACGACCGAAATGATCCGCTCCTGCAAGGTGCCCGTCCTGCTCGTGCGGTAACGGGGGCCGGCGCGGCCGGCCCCGCGCCGGGTCATCTGGCGCCCAGATCGACGGCCAGGTCGGATACCGGGCGCTCGCCCTCGACAAGGCCCGCCTCCGCAAGGAACTTCTCGAACCGCGCGTACCGGCCGGCGTCAAGCGCGGCCGGGCGCAGGGCGAACCGGGGCCACGTGTCCACCCATGCCTTCTCGTTCAACGCGTCCTGCAATTCCTTCGACGTGCCCGAGAACACGTCCCAGCTTTCCTGCGGGTGGTTCGTGATGTACTGCGTGGCAAGTTCGGTCGCGCTCAGGAAACGGCGGATCATGTCGTCGTCCATCCGCTCGGGGTTGGCGACGTAGACGAGTTCGTCATAGGGCGGCACGCCCTCTTCCTCGAGGTAGAAACACCGCCCCGGGCGGCCCTCGATCTCCATCTGGTTGAGTTCGAAATTGCGATACGCGCCGATCACCGCGTCAACCTGCCCGGACATCAGCGAGGGCGACAGCGACCAGTTGACGTTGACAAGTTCGACATCGCTCAAGCCCAGGTCATGCGGCTGCAGCAACGCGCTCAGCAACGCCTCCTCGACCCCGGCGACCGAGAAACCGACCTTGCGGCCCTCAAGATCCGCGATGCTCTCGATCGGGCCGTCCTCCAGCACCAACAGGCAGTTGAGCGGCGTGGCGACCAGTGTGCCCACCCGCGTCAGCGGCAGGCCCTCGGCCACCTGAAGATGCAGTTGCGGCTGGTACGATATCCCGAGGTCGGCCTGACCCGCGGCGACCATCTTGGGCGGGTCCGCCGGATCAGCCGGCGCGATCACCTCGACCTCCAGCCCCTCATCGGCAAAGAAGCCCTTTTCCTGCGCGATGACGATGGGCCCGTGATCGGGGTTTAGGAACCAGTCGAGAATCAGGGTCATCTTGTCCTGCGCGGCCGCGGGCGCGGCAATCAGCAGGGCGAAAACGGTTGGTAACAGGCGCATGGCGCGTCTCCTCTGGTGTTGCGTCAGATCAACGGGGAGACGGGAAATCGGCGGCCGGGGCCGCCTTGCAGGTTTTCCGTTCCCTCCGCCGGTGCTGACCGGATCAGGTTCGATGGGTTGGCGCACGGCCTCTCAGCCCCGAAAGCGGGGCACCCCAACGGATGTTGACAATTGATATCATCGCACGGGCCGGCGGGCAAGCGGAACACGCCCGCGTTCAGCCCGACCCGCCCCGGCACGGGCGGCGCGTTTCAGCCCGCGCGCGC
>NZ_JBKOTX010000021.1:0-50854 GCF_047086965.1 Roseovarius halophilus (ex Wu et al. 2025)
GTCGCGCGCACCGCCGCGCGGCCCATCCCCGCCGGGCAGGTAAGCGTGCGCGGCGCGCTGGCCTGGATGACGGCGCAGGCGCTGGTGGCCTGCGCCATCCTGCTGACGTTCAACATCGCCGCCATCGCGCTGGGCGTGCTGTCGCTGCTGCCGGTCTGCGTCTATCCCTTTGCCAAGCGGTTCACGTGGTGGCCGCAAGTCTTTCTCGGGCTGGCCTTCAACTGGGGCGCGTTGCTGGCATGGACGGCGCATACCGGGCGGCTGGAATGGCCCGCGGTGATCCTGTATCTGGCCGGGATCGCGTGGACGCTTTTCTATGACACCGTCTATGCCCATCAGGACGCGGAGGACGACGCGCTGATCGGGGTGAAATCCACCGCGCGGCTTTTCGGCGCGGCCTCGCCGCGCTGGCTGCGCCGGTTCCTGGTGGGTGCCGTCAGCCTGATGGCGGCGGCCGTGATCCTTGCCGTGCCGGGCGACCGGCCTGTCGCGTTGCTGCTGGCCCTGGCCGGCCCGTGGGCGTTCGGCTGGCACCTGCACTGGCAATTGCGGCATTTCGACGTGGAGGACGGCGCGGGCCTGCTGCGGCTGTTCCGGGCGAACCGCGACGCGGGGCTGCTGCCTCTGCCGTTTTTCGCCGTCGCGCTGTTCCTCTGATTGCAACTGCCGGGGCCAGCGCCTAGAACCCGCCCGGGGATCAACGAAAGGACCGGCCGGCCTCATGCGGCTTTCGACATTTTTCACGGTTGCGGGGACGTTCCTTGCGGCGGCGGTGCTGAGCGTGTTTGCCGCGCGTTTCGCGGTCACGGCCGTCGAGGACAACACCCGCGCGGCGGTGCGCGGCGCGCTCGACGACGGCGGGATGAGCTGGGCCAAGGTGGATACCACCGGCCTGCAGGTGTTCCTGGCCGGCACCGCCCCGAGCGAGGCGACCCGGTTCAAGGCGCTGTCGGAAGCCGGCACCGTGGTGGACGCGGCGCGGATCATCGACCAGATGCTGGTAGCCGAGACGGCCGACATCGCGCCGCCGCGCTTCTCGATCGAGGTGCTGCGCAACGATCGCGGGATATCCCTGATCGGGCTGGTGCCGAGGACGACGGACCGCGCGGCGCTGGTGGACGACATCGCCGGGGCAACTGGCGAGGACGACGTGGCCGACCTGCTGGAAGCCGCCGATCATCCCGCGCCCGACGGCTGGACCGAGGCGCTGGAATACGCGGTGGAGTCGCTGGGCCGGCTGCCGCGCGCCAAGATCTCGGTCGATTCCGCGCGCGTCGTGATCAAGGCCATGGCCGACAGCCCGGCCGACAAGCGCCGGCTGGAAACGGACCTCGCGCGCGAGGTCCCCGAGGGGATCCGGCTGGCACTGGACATCTCGGCGCCGCGGCCGGTCATCACGCCGTTCACCCTGCGCTTCGTGATCAATGACGGGCGGGCGCGGTTCGATGCCTGTTCGGCCGACACCGAGGAGGCGCGCGACCGCATCCTGAGCGCCGCCGGCGAGGCCGGCATGACCGGGCGGGCCGATTGCGTCATCGGGCTGGGCGTGCCGTCGCCGCGTTGGGGCGCCGCCGCCGAGATGGCGATCGGGGCGCTGGCTGACCTTGGCGAGGGCAGCATCACCATGTCGGATGCCGATATCTCGTTGCTGGCCGCGCAGGGCACGCCGCAGGACCGCTTCGACGACATCGTGGGCCGGCTGGAGACATCGCTGCCCGAGGTGTTCGCGCTGCATGCCAAGCTGCCGGAACCGCCCGAGGAAACCCCCGAGATCGTGCCCGAGCTGATCGCCACCCTGTCGCCCGAGGGCCTGTTGCAGATCCGCGGCCGCGTGGGCAGCGAGATGATGCGCGAGACGGTGGACAGTTTCGCCAAGGCGCGGTTCAACTCGGAGTCGGTGGATACCACCGCGCGGGTGGTGGCCGAGGGGCTGCCGCAGGACTGGGCGGTCCGGGTCCTGACGGGGCTGGAGGCGCTGTCGCATCTGGCGAACGGCGCCGTCACCGTGACGCCCGGGTCGCTTGACGTGCAGGGCCAGACCGGCAACAAGGAGGCTGGCGCGACCATCGCGCAGCTTTTGTCGGACAAGCTGGGCGACGGGGCGCAATACGATATCGACGTGAGCTACCGCGAGGCGCTGGACCCGGTGGCCAGCCTGCCCACGCCCGCGGAATGCGAGGCCCGGATTTCCGAGATACTGGCCGAGAACAAGATAGCCTTCGAACCCGGCTCGGCGACGATCGGACCCGGCGGGGCGAAGATCATGGATGACATCGCCGCCGTGCTGAAGGAGTGCGGCGAGGTCCGCATGGAGATCGGCGGGCATACCGACAGCCAGGGCCGCGAGGTGATGAACGAGCAACTGAGCCTTGACAGGGCCCGTGCCGTCCTGAACGAATTGCGGCTGCGCCGGGTGCTGACGTCGTCGTTGACCGCCAAGGGGTACGGCGAGAGCCGCCCCGTCGCCGACAACGACACCGAGGAGGGGCGCGAGGCCAACCGCCGGATCGAGTTCCGCCTGATCCGACCGGAACCGGCCGACGAAGATGCCCCGGCCGACGGGGACGACCTTGAAAATCCGGCCGAGGACGGCGAAGAGGAGACGGCGGCGGAACCCGCCGCCGATGCGCAGGAAGACACGCCCGATGAATAGAACGGAATTCATAATCGCCACCGCCGTCGTGCTGTTCGTGGCCTTCTGCATCGGGTGGTTCGCCAACTGGCTTGTGCACCGGTTCATCAGCGTGGCCGGCTCGGACGTGGAGGAACTGGAAAAGATGGCGCAGGAACTGCACGAGGCGGAGGAAACCCGCGATCAGGCGATCACGTATCTTCAGCAGCGCGAGGCGGAACTGACCAACCAGCTGAGCCAGACCGAGGCGGAGCTGTCTGCCACGATGGACGGGCTGCGCGAAGCGCGCCACGAGGCCGAGCAACTGCGCAGCCAGCTTGGGAAAAGCCGCGCCGGCTGAGCGCCGGCAAGCCGGCGTCCCGGCCGGCGCGGTGACGGCGGCGGGACTTCTGCCTTGACGTCCGGGCGCGCATGAAATACCCCGATGACCACCAAGCGGGCATGGTGAAATGGTATCACACGAGCCTTCCAAGCTCTTGGTGCGGGTTCGATTCCCGCTGCCCGCTCCAGCCAATCTGTCAGTTTCACGTGGTGACCGGCCTGTGACCGATCTGTCCACTTGACGATGCGCGGCCTTGGCGCCAAACACGGCATTCGAACAACAAGGGGACCGCCGGATGGTGCGCAAGGCAGGCAAGGACGCCGATGCGTTGGATCGTGACACGTCGAAACGGGTAAGTGCGCTGGCCGATCTGTGGCCGTTCGTGAAACCTTACCGGGTCTTGCTGGCCAGCGCGCTTCTGGCGCTCGTGCTGACGGCGGCGGTGTCGCTGATGCTGCCGATGGCGGTGCGCCGCGTCGTGGACAACTTCAACGCGCAGGACGGGGCGCTGCTGGACAGGTATTTCGCCGCGGCACTGGGGATCGCGGCGTTGCTGGCGCTCGGCACCGGGCTGCGATACGCCCTCGTCACCCGGCTGGGCGAGCGCGTGGTGGCCGATATACGCCGTGCCGTCTTTGACCGGGTCATCGGGATGAGCCCGGCGTTCTTCGAGCGCATCATGACCGGGGAGGTCGTGAGCCGGATCACCACCGACACGACGCTGATCCTGAGCGTGATCGGGTCGTCGATCTCGATCGCGTTGCGCAACCTGCTGATATTCATGGGCGGGCTGGCGCTGATGCTGGTGACCTCGCCCAAGCTGACGGGCATGGTCCTGCTGATCGTGCCGCTGGTGATCGTGCCGATCCTGACGCTGGGCCGGCGCCTGCGCAAGCTGAGCCGCGAGAACCAGGACTGGATCGCGCAGAGTTCCGGCAATGCCTCGGAGGCGCTGACGAGCGTTCAGACGATCCAGGCCTTCACCCACGAGGTGGCCAGCCGGGCGCGGTTCGGCGAAGTAACGGAGCACAGCTACGATTCCGCGCGCCGGCGCATCACGACGCGGGCCCTGATGACGATGATCGTGATCTTCCTTGTTTTCACCGGGGTGGTCTGCGTGCTGTGGATGGGCGCGCGCGACGTGCGCGCCGGCGGCATGAGCGCGGGGGCGCTTGTCCAGTTCGTGATCTATTCCGTCATGGTGGCGGGATCCGTGGCGGCGCTTTCGGAAATATGGGGCGAGGTCCAGCGCGCGGCCGGCGCGACCGAGCGGCTGAACGAGTTGCTGAACGCGCGCGACCGGGTGACGGACCCCGCCCAGCCGCGTGCGCTGCCCGAGCCGGTCCGCGGCGAGATCGGGTTCGAGGCGGTGCGCTTTGCCTATCCATCGCGGCCCGACCAGCCCGCGCTGGATGATTTCACCCTGCATGTCGCGCCGGGCGAGACCGTCGCGCTGGTGGGGCCGTCCGGGGCGGGCAAGACCAGCGTGATACAACTGATCCAGCGGTTCCATGACCCCGAGTCGGGCCGGATCACGCTTGACGGGCTCGCGTTGGACACGATGGCGCGGCCGGAATTCCGCCGGCACATGGCACTGGTGCCGCAGGACCCTGTGATCTTCGCCGCCTCGGCGCGCGAGAACATACGTTTCGGCAGGCTCGACGCGCGCGATGACGAGGTCGAGGCGGCGGCGCGCGCGGCGGCCGCGCATGAATTCATCACCGCGTTGCCGGACGGCTACGATACCTACGTGGGCGAGCGCGGCGTGATGCTGTCGGGCGGGCAGAAGCAGCGCATCGCGATCGCGCGCGCGATCCTGCGCGATGCGCCGGTCCTGTTGCTGGACGAGGCCACGAGCGCGCTGGATGCCGAGAGCGAACGCGCGGTGCAGGACGCGGTGGACGCCATGGCCCGCACCCGCACCACGATCATCGTCGCGCACAGGCTGGCCACGGTCAAGAAGGCCGACCGGATCGTGGTGATGGAGAATGGCCGGATCGTGGCACAGGGCACGCATGACAGCCTCGTGGCGGAGGACGGGCTTTATGCGCGGCTGGCCCGGCTGCAATTCACCGACGGGATGGCCGCCTGAGCCCGCGCCTCAGGCGTCGTCCTCGTCGGGGATGGTGAGTGTCAGGTCGCCATCGGCCTCGAGCGCGCGGATGGCGTTCACGATGGCCGTCATGGCCTCTTCGCCATCGCGCGGGGGGACAGCGCCGCGTTCCGAGATCTCCTCCCGCAGGGCCTCGGCCATGCGCTTGGACATGTTCGACAGCACGAAATCGGCGGCCGGGGCGAGGTCATCATCGGCCTCGGCGGCGGTCAGCGCGGTGACGAGCACGGGCTGGTCCACGGCCCGCACGACCTTGGGCACGTCGGTGGGGGAGAGCCGCTGCGGGACATGCACGAAGGTGAAAATCGCCTTGCGCACCCGCGCGGCGAAGTCGCTGTCGGTTTCGTCCAGCCCTTCGAGCACGGTGTCACGGGTCAATGCCTGCGAATAATTGAGGATCGCGCCAACCCGTTCCTCGGGCCCGTCGGAAAAGGCGGTTTCAGGGGCTTCGTGCAGCTGCGCGGCCAGCGACAGGCCGATCCTGTCCACGGCCTCCGGCGTGACGGCATCGGTCTGCGAGATCGCGTAGGTGATGCGCCGGGCCTTGTCCCCGGGCAGCCGACCGAGCAGGTCGGCGGCGCGGGCCACGTCGAGCTTGGCGAGCATGACCGCCGCGACCTCGGTGCTTTCGCCGTCGATGATCGGCACGAGCGCATCCAGATCGGCGGCGCGCACCTGCTCCCACGGATCCCCGAACTGGCGAACGCCCGCCTCCTTGCGCAGGCGCGCGGCGGTCTGCGGGCTGATGCGGCCATCCAGCGCCGACAGCGCCCCGGCCACGCCCCGGGGGAAGGTCAGGCCGAGGCTGTCAAGCTCCTGCGCGAATTCCGCCAGCACGTCGGCGAGCGTGTCGCGATCGACGTATTGCATGGATCCCATCAGCGTGGTCAGATCCTCCTGCAGGGGATCGGGCAGGTCATCGAGGCGCAGATCCGCACCCTCGTTCAGCAGGAAACGCACGATGATCGCCGCTTTCTGCCGACGGTTCAGCCGGGCGGCCCCGCCCGCGGCGGGTGACGCCGTATCGTCCGTGCCCGCGTTGGAGATGCGCGCCAGCGCCTTGGAGTTGGTCATGGGCCCCTCCGATAAACAGCCGGGCCCATCCTAGGACGACATCCGTGAAGAAATGTCTAAGCGTTACGCCACATTTGCGCCACCCGTCACCGCTTGCGGTCGCGGCGGCTGGACATGGGTTGGAACGCGACGCCGACATGCGCTTCGCAATACGGCTTGCCCGCCTTTACCGGCAGGCCGCAGAACCAGAAATCCTCGGTGGCCGGGTCGCCCACGGGCCACTTGCAGGTCCGTTCGGTCAGTTCCATCAGGCTGAGCCGCTTGGCCTTCTTCTCGATCTCGCTGACCTTGGCGAGCGCCTCGGGGTCGATCTCGTTCGCGGCGGGCTGCGGTGGCAGCGGCTGGCCGGCCGGGATGATTGTCTTGGCGCGGCTGGCGGGTGCCGAGTCCGCCGCGGCGGGTTCGGGCTCCGCCGGTTCGGGCTCCGGCTTGGGCGCCGCCGGCTTGGCGGCCGGCTTGGGCGCGGCTTTCTGTGGCGCCTCGGGCTGCGGCGCCGCTTCCTTGGGGGCCTCGGCCGGGCCGGTGCCGTTACGGTTCGAAAGGCCGAGCCTGTGGACCTTGCCGATCACCGCGTTGCGGGTGACGCCGCCCAGTTCCTTGGCGATCTGGCTGGCCGACTGGCCTTCGTTCCACAGCCTTTTCAACAGTTCAACGCGCTCGTCGCTCCAGGACATCGCTCACCCTTCATCTGGAAAAGGCGGCACGACATCCCGCGCCGCCCGCAAAAATTCTCTCGCACCCTATTCTAATCACTCGGCCCTGAGTTACAAGGCATCGAATCGGACGGGCAAGGAGGCCGGCATGGTGGACTGGGCGGATCGGACGGACACGCACGACATGGGAACACGGCGGTTCGGCCGGGTGAACTGGCTGGGGCTCTACACGCTGGCGCGCCGCGAGATCATGCGGTTCGCAAACGTCTGGACGCAGACCGTTATGGCACCGCTGGTGACGGCGGGGCTGTTCCTGATGATCTTCACCATCGCGATCGGCCCGCGGCGGGGCGACGTGATGGGAGTGGATTTCACCACCTTCATCGCGCCGGGGATCCTGATGATGACCGTGATCCAGAATTCCTTTGCCAACACGTCGTCCTCGATCGTCATTTCCAAGGTCCAGGGCAATATCGTCGACACGCTGATGCCGCCGCTGAGCGCCATTGAAATGGTGCTGGGCTACCTCGCCGGCGCGGTGGGCCGGGGGCTGCTGGTGGCCGTGGCCATCAGCGCCGGTCTGGGGCTGTTCGTGGGCATCGGCGTGGCGCATCCGGTCTGGGCGCTGACATTCGTCATCCTCGGCGCGGCCTTCATGGGGGTGCTTGGCATGGTGGCGGGCATTTTCGCCAACAAGTTCGACCAGATGGCGGCGATCACGAATTTCGTCATCATGCCGCTGGCCTTCCTGTCGGGCACGTTCTACTCGGTCGATGCACTGCCGCCGGGGCTGCGCGAGATCACGCATTTCAACCCGGTTTTCTACCTTATCGACGGGGCGCGCTACGGGGTCATCGGGGTTTCCGACAGCTCGCCATGGCTGGGGCTGGGTGTCGGCGTCAGCGTGACGCTGGCGGTAGGCTTCGCGGCATGGGCGATGTTCGCGCGCGGCTATCGGCTCAAGGCGTGACGGGGGCGGACCGCACGGTTGGCCCTTTCATCCCTTGCTGCGCTGCGGTATGCACCGCGCCAAGCTGAGCTGAGACAAGGAGTCCCGTCATGGGCTACAGAGTTGCCATCGTCGGTGCCACGGGCAACGTGGGGCGCGAAATGCTGACCATCCTGGCCGAGCGCGAGTTCGCGGTGGACGAAGTCGCCGCGTTGGCGAGCCGCCGCAGCCTCGGATCCGAGGTGAGTTTCGGGGACGAGACGCTGAAGACCCAGGACCTGGACACGTTCGATTTCACCGGCTGGGACATCGCCCTGTTCGCGATCGGGTCGGACGCGACGAAGAAATACGCGCCCAAGGCGGCCGCGGCGGGCTGTGTCGTGATCGACAACAGCTCGCTCTACCGCTACGACCCGGACGTGCCGCTGGTGGTGCCCGAGTGCAACCCCGAGGCCGTCGACGGCTATGCCAAGAAGAACATCATCGCCAACCCCAACTGCTCGACCGCGCAGATGGTGGTGGCGCTGAAACCGCTGCACGACCGCGCGATGATCAAGCGCGTCGTGGTCAGCACGTACCAGTCGGTTTCCGGGTCGGGGAAGGAGGGCATCGACGAGCTCTGGGACCAGACCAAGGCGGTCTACAACCCGACCGACGAGTACGAGCCCAAGGTGTATCCCAAGCAGATCGCGTTCAACGTGATCCCGCATATCGACGTCTTCCTTGAGGACGGGCAGACCAAGGAAGAATGGAAGATGGTCGCCGAGACCAAGAAGATCATCGACCCGGCCATCAAGCTTACGGCGACCTGTGTGCGGGTGCCGGTCTTCGTTGGCCATTCCGAGGCGATCAACATCGAGTTCGAGGACCATCTGGACGAGGCCGAGGCGCGCGACATCCTGCGCGAAAGCCCCGGGATCATGGTGATCGACAAGCGCGAGGATGGCGGCTACGTCACCCCCGTTGAATGCGTGGGCGATTTCGCCACCTTCATCAGCCGCATCCGCCAAGACCCGACGATCGACAACGGCCTGAACCTGTGGTGCGTTTCCGACAACCTGCGCAAGGGTGCGGCCCTGAATGCCGTGCAGATCGCCGAAACGCTGGGCAAGCGGGTCCTCAGGAAAGGCTGAGACGCGGCGCCGGCATGAGCCCGGCACCCGTTGACGGTGCCGGGTGGTGGCCCGTGTGACCTTCATCACCGTGCCTCGCCACCGCGGCCGGGGGCGTGGCCCGCGTCAGCCGCGGGCGGTGTCGATGAACCGGTCGATCGCGTCATGGTCGATCGACCAGTCGCAGACCAGCCGCATGGTCAGCGCCTCGTCCGGGTCGCCTGTCTCCAGCGGCCCGTCATAAAGCCCGTAGACCGCGCCGGCGGCGTGCAATCTCTGATGCGTGGCGCGGGGCAGGGTGGCGAATATCATGTTGGCTTGCGGCGCGGCGAGGAAACGGCAGCCGGGGACCGTGCGCAACCCCCCGGCCAGACGCGCGGCGTTGGCGTTGGCCCGCTCGGCCATTGTCAGCCACAGGTCATCGCTAAGATAGGCCAGCATCTGTGCCGACAGGTAGCGGTGCTTGGAAAACAGATGCGCGGAGCGTTTGCGGCGCAGTTCGAATTCCCACGCGTTCTCGGGCGAGAAGAAAATGACCGCCTCGACCCCGAGGCAGCCGTTCTTCGTTCCGCCAAGCGAAACGGCGTCGACCCCGGCCCGCCACGTCATCTCTGCCGGGCTGCAGCCGAGCGAGACAAGCGCGTTGGCAAAGCGCGCCCCGTCCATGTAGGTGGGCAAACGGTGGTCCTTGGCGACGGCCGTCAGCGCCGTCAGCTCTGCCGTCGAATAGACGCGCCCCATCTCCGTCGCCTGCGTCAGCGCCAGCGGGCCGTGCTGGGGCACGTGAACGTCGCCCTTCGCCCAGTTGCCGATCGCGTCCCGCAGGGCTGCCGGCGTCATCTTGTCGGCCTCGCCCACGAGGCTCAGCTTGGCGCCGCCGGTGAAGAATTCGGGCGCGTTGCATTCGTCCCTGTGGATATGGGCAAGCGGCGTGCAGAACACCGTCTGCCAAGGCTGTGACAGCGTGGCGAGCGCGAGCGCGTTCGCCGCGGTGCCGGTGGCCACGAGGTAGACGCTGGCGCGGGGCGCCTCGAACAGGTCGCGGAGGCGGTCCGTCACCTCGTCCATGCGCGCATCGTTGCCGTAGGGCGCGGCAAAGCCGTCGTTGGCGTCGGCCAGCGCGGCGATGATGTCGGGATGGGCCGGTCCGGCATTGTCCGAGGCGAATTTCATCAACCGGGTTCCTCGATCAGGTGGTGTTCCCAGTCGTCATCGTCGACGTCGAATTCGGGAACGGTCGCGTTCTGTACGGACACGCCGGCGTCGTGCACGCTTTGCGCGCGGCCCGAGATCAGCGGGTGCCAGTCGAAAAGCGGTTTGCCCTGGTGCAGCAGCTTGTAGGCGCAGGTTTCCGGCATCCAGTAGAGGTGGCTTTCAAGGTTCCGTGCCGTCAGCGTGATGCATTCGGGCACGAAGCGGTGCCGCGTGTCGTAGCTTGCGCACCGGCATGTCGCGTCATCGAAAAGCCGGCAGGCCACGCGCGTCAGGGCGACCTCGCCGGTGTCCTCGTCCTCGATCTTGTTCAGGCAGCACTTGCCGCAGCCGTCGCACAAGGCTTCCCATTCCTCGCGGGTCATGCGCGAGAGCGGCGTATCCTCCCAGAAACGCGGGCGCAGCCCGTCGCGGTTGATCGGATCGGTCGTCATAGTGCCGCCAGTATCCGGCGCGCTTGCGCGCAATCGGCATCCATCTGCGCGATGAAGGCGTCGAGCCCGTCAAAGGTCTCTTCCGGGCGCAGGTACTCGACAAGCGCGACCGACAGGTCGGCGCCGTAGAGGTCGCCCGAAAAATCGAAGATGAAAGTTTCGAGGTTCGGGACATCGCCGTCGAACATCGGGCGCACCCCGAGGGAGGCCGCGCCGTGATACTGGCCTTGATGCGGCCCCGACAGCACGTCCACCAGCACGGCGTAGACCCCGAAACGCGGCGGGTGCAGGCCCGCGATCGACATGTTCGCGGTGGGGTAGCCAAGGTCGCGGCCGCGCTGCTCGCCGCCGATGACCAGCCCTTCTATCCGGTGCCAATGGCCCAGCATCTTTGCCGCGTCGCGGGGGCGGCCGTCGGACAGGGCCTGCCGGATGGCCGTGGAGGACACCTGCCCCTGCGACCCTTCGAGAAGCCGGGCGATCGTGACGCCGAATCCCATCCGGCGCCCGAAAGCTTCGAGGTGCTCCGCGTTGCCCGCGCGGCCCTTGCCGAAACAGAAATCGGCGCCGACCACGATATGTTTCAAGCCCAGCCCGTCCACGATCACCGTGCGGGCGAATTCCTCGGGGGTGAGAGCGGACAGCCCGGCGTTGAAGTTGAGTTCATAGAGTTTCTCGACGCCCAGTTTTTCCAGCCTGTGCGCACGCGCCTCGCGGCCCATCAGGCGGAACGGGGCGCCGCCGGGGGCAAAGTATTCGCGGGGGTGCGGTTCGAACGTGAGGACTCCGAGCGGCGCGCCGATCCGGTCGCCCGCCTCCCGGGCGATGTCGATCACCGACTGGTGGCCCACATGCACGCCGTCGAAGTTGCCGATGGCCGCCGAGGCGCCCCTGTCCGCCGGGTCAAGAAAGGTATAATCGCGTATGATGCGCATGGGGCTTTGCGTAGCCCCATGCGCCACTCTGTGCAAGCGCGGAGAACGTCACGCCTGACGCGGGCCGCGCTGTTCCATGATCGCGCGGCGGATGGCCTGCCAATGCGCGGCTTCGTCGTTGTGGCCGGCATCCTCGAATTCGCGGGCCTTGCGCGCCGCCTCGGCCTCGGCCTTGCCGCCGTGAGAGCTGAGCAGCGCGCGGGCGTGTTCGGCCGTTTTCATGACATCCATGTCTGTCCTCCCTTGTCTGAACCGGACCGGCGCTTGCCGATCCCCGACGGGACATCACTCTAACACGAATTTCGCGATTCAAGACATGCCGGATCAAGATGCGGCGTGGTGGCCCGGGGTCAGTTCCTGCCGCCGCCGCCGTTGCCGCCGCCGCCGGCACCACCGTCGCCGTTGCCGTTGCCGCCGGCTGCACCGCTCTGACCTTGACTGCTGTCGCTCTTGCCGTGCGCGTTGCGCGACAGGGCGCCGTTCATTTCATCCTCACCGGGGGTGTCCACGCTCTTTTCGAGGTTGGTGTCGTGATACCGGGCGTTGACGGTGTCATCTTCGTCCGCCCACGGGTTCCCGTGCGCGGCGAAAGCGGCGTTTTCCGTGCAGGTCAGGGCGATGCCAAGGGTGGCCACGATGGCCGATGCTCGAATGCTCATGTTTCATGTCCTTTGCTCTTGATGGCAGGACACGGGTAGCGTGATCGGTGCACCCGAAAACATTCAAAAAAACGCATATTTTTTTCAAGCAAGAATTTGCCCATGGCGGCGCCGCGCGCGCCGTCGGCCGCGCATGACGCGGGCATTGCCGGGGCGCCGGCCACGCGGTTGGACGGCTGTCAGTCGAACTTGCCTGACGGGGCCAGAACCGTTGCTTCGCCGACCAGCACTTTCTTGCCCTCCACCGTGCAGCGGCAATCAAGCTGCACCCGACGCTTGGCATGATCGATGCCTGTCACTTCGACTTCGGCATGCACCATGTCACCCGGCCGGACCGGGCCGAGGAACTTGAGGCTCTGGCCCATGTAGATGGTGCCGTGCCCCGGCAGCTGTTCACCGATCACGGCCGAGATGAGGCCCGCGGTCAGCATGCCGTGGGCGATCCGGCCTTCGAAGATCGTGTCCCGTGCATACGAGTCGTCGAGGTGCACCGGGTTATGGTCGGTCGAGACTTCCGCGAACATCTCGATGTCGCGATCGGTGATGACTTTGCGCACATGACGCGTCATCCCCATTTCGATTTCCTCGATGGTGACGGTTCCGCGCGGCATGTTGTCCAACATCCGACCCTCCAAGTGCCGTGATCGTGTAATTTTAGGACGCTTTCACGCCCGATGTTGGAACTTTATTACTTTGCAGTTGCAGCGAAGGCAAGGGTTTTTGTCAGCGCAAATGTCCGATCACGTAGGTCGGCCGGAAATCTTCCTTGTCCAGAAAGGCGCCGAGGGCGTCCGGGTCGGGCTGCTCCGTCGTCTTCGTTTCCGCAGCCGCGAGGCCGCCCGAAATGAACAGGGAATCAAGATCCTCGCCCACGGCGCCCGCGATGTCGGTCTGGATCCCGTCGCCGATGGCGAGGATCGCGCTGCGCGCCACGTCCTGCCCGAGCGCGGCCAGCCGGCGATAGGCCAGATCATAGATCGGCGGGTGCGGTTTGCCGAAATACAGGCTCTCGCCGCCCATGTCGGTATAAAGCCGGGCGAGGGCACCGGCGCACCATTCGCGCACCTCGCCGCGATCCACGACGATGTCAGGATTGGCGCACAGGAGTTTCAGCCCCTTCTGCTTGGCGTAGAGGAAATCCGCGCGGTTCTCGTCGGGGTGGGCCATCGGGTCGAACGGGCCGCAACACACGATGCCCTCGGCCTCCTTCAGGGGAACCCGCCGGATCGTGACCGGGTTGTCGATGATCGTCATGGGCTCGAAGAAGTCGGCGTCGAGGTCCCATTCACCCATGAACCAGACGTTTTCGCCGACCACACCACGGAACATGGCGGCGCGGGCCGAATCACCCGAGGACGCGATGGCGTCGTAGGCATTATCGGGTATGCCGAACTGCCTGATCTGGGCGGCGACACCGGCGCGCGGTTTGGGCGAGTTCGTCACAAGGATGACCTTGCCGCCGGTCGCGCGGTAGGCCGTCATCGCGGCCACGGCATCGGGCAGGGCCTTGACCCCGTCATGCATGCAGCCCCACAGATCGACGAACAGCGCGTCGTAGCCTTCGGCGATCTCGGCGAGAGTGTTGATGATGCGTGTCATGGCGGCCCACGTCTCCTGCTCTGGCTTGATTCGGTCGAGCTATGGCAGGCAGCGCCGGAATTGACCAGTGAAAGAAGGCCGGATCACGGGGTGATCCGGCCCGTGGCAGCAAATGCGGATTTTTCTGTCTTTCCCCGCGCGGAACAAGGGCGAAGCCCGCCGCCGTGAACGGACATCCAGCATATGCGGCGCCCGAAGATTTCTTCGGGCGCCCTTGGTCCGTACGGCCTTGCATTCACAAAGGGTTTCGCCCGACCGCGCACCACCAGATGCAAGGGGCCGGGGCGGGGTGATCCGGCCTTCTGCCGGTCAATGCACCGTCACGGGGTCCATGTCGTTCTGCCGGGCAATGATGAAGGCGAGCTTCCGGTCGCTGACAAGCGCCAGCCTCTCGCCCTCCGCGCTATGGACGGCATAAAGATGGTCGCGCCCCTCGGCCTGTTCGCGGACATCCTCGGGCAGGTCGGCCACGTTGACGGACCTGACATAGACGATGGGCCGTTCCGCCCCGGTTTCGAATTCGTAACGAGTATCCATGCTGCTTACCCCTTGTTGATCTTGATGGTCTGCACGACGTTCTCGGGCTGGGCCCGCGTCAGATCGACGTGGAGCAGGCCATTTTCCATGACCGCTTTACCGACCTCCACGCCGTCGGCCAGCACGAACGAGCGCTGGAACTGGCGCGCGGCGATGCCGCGGTGCAGGTAGACGCGATCGTCGCCGTCATCGCCTTGCCGGCCCCGTATCACCAGTTGCCGGTCCTCCAGCGTGATGGACAGGTCCGCCTCGCTGAAGCCGGCCACGGCCAGCGTGATCCGGTACGAGTTCTCGGAGGTCTGTTCGATGTTGAAAGGCGGGTACCCTTCGTTGCCGGATTTCGCGCTTCGTTCCAGTAACCGTTCAAGTTGCTCGAAGCCCAGCATGTAGGGATGCGACCCCAGGGAAAGCTTTGTCATCGACACGTCCTTGTTTCATAAGCGACAGTCCGTTTCAGGCCCCGTTGTGGCAACCTGCCGGAAATATGGGTATTCCGTCTTGACCGCGCAAGGTCTTTGCCTTGCGGCCCGCGTCCGCTATCTTGCCCGGGTTAATCCGTCGGAGGGAATCGCCATCCATGACCGCTTTCGAGGACCTGTCGCTCAAATCGGACGAGGTGCTGCGCATCGAGCTCGAGGAATTCCGCCGTCAGCATCGCGACCTTGACGAGGCGATCACCGCGCTCGAGGACAAGGCGACAAGCGATCCCCTGACGGTCCGGCGCCTGAAGAAGCAGAAGCTCAACATCAAGGACAGGATCACCCAGATCGAGGATCGGCTGTATCCCGACATCATCGCATGAACGGCGCGTGACCGCGAATTCGCTGACCCGGCCTTCCGAGGGCGCTGGAACTCCGCCGAGGGCAGGCGTATAGTGCCCATTCCATAACAGGGATCACGACATGGCGCAGGTCAAGGTTGGTATCATCATGGGCAGCCAGTCCGACTGGTCGACGATGCGCGAGGCGGCGGAAATTCTCGACGAATTGCGGGTCGCGCACGAGGCCCGGATCGTTTCGGCGCATCGCACGCCCGACCGGCTGTGGGAGTACGGGCGCACGGCCGCTGACCGCGGGTTGCAGGTCATCATCGCGGGCGCGGGCGGGGCGGCGCACCTGCCCGGCATGATGGCGTCGAAGACGCGCATTCCCGTGATCGGCGTGCCCGTCCAGACCCGGGCGCTGTCGGGTTTGGACAGCCTTTATTCCATCGTGCAGATGCCCAAGGGGTACCCGGTGGCCACAATGGCCATCGGGGCCGCCGGCGCGGCGAATGCCGGGTTGATGGCGGCGGCGATCCTTGCCAACAGTGACCCTGACCTCGCCACGCGGCTCGACGAATGGCGGGCCGCGCTTTCAGCCTCGATTCCGGAAGAACCCCAAGATGACTGACTCCCTGACCCCCGGCGCAACCATCGGTATCCTCGGTGGCGGCCAACTGGGCCGCATGCTGTCGGTCGCGGCCGCACGGCTGGGCTTCAAGACCTGCATCTACGACCCGACCGGCGATCCGCCTGCCAGCCACTTGGCGAATTACCATTTCAAGGCGGCCTACGAGGACGAGGCCTACTTGCGCCGGTTCGGCGACGCCGTCGATGTCATCACCTACGAATTCGAGAATATTCCCACATCGGCGCTGGACACGCTGGAAGGGCTGGCGCCGGTCCGGCCCGGGCGCAATGCATTGCGGGTCAGCCAGGACAGGCTGACCGAAAAGGCGTTCCTGTCCGATCTGGGGCTTGAAACCGCGCCGTTCGCGGCCGTCGATGACGAGGTCGACCTTGCCGAGGCGATCGCCGAGATCGGGTTGCCGGCGATCCTCAAGACGCGCCGGTTCGGGTATGACGGCAAGGGGCAATCGCGGATCGACACGGTCGAGGATGCCGAGCAGGCACTGGCCGACATGGCCGGTGCGCCAGCGATACTCGAGGGGGTCGTCGAGTTCACGCACGAGGTTTCGGCGATCGGGGCGCGGGGCATGGATCGCACGGTCGCCTGTTTCGACCCCGGCGAGAACGTGCACCGCGCGGGGATCCTGCGGACCACTACCGTGCCCGCCCGACTGTCCGCCGCGCAGCGGGCGGATGCCGTGCTGCTGGCCGGGCAAATCCTCAACAAGCTGGATTATGTCGGTGTCATGGGGGTCGAGCTGTTCGTGACCCGCGGCGGCCTCGTGGTGAACGAGATCGCGCCGCGCGTGCACAACTCGGGCCACTGGACGCAGCAGGGCTGTGCCGTCGACCAGTTCGAGCAGCATATTCGCGCCGTTGCGGGCTGGCCGTTGGGCGACGGGCAGCGGTACGCGGACGTGACGATGGAAAACCTGATCGGCGCGGACATGGACAACGTGCCGAAGATCGCCGCTGAGCCCGCCGCGGCGCTGCATTTGTACGGCAAGGCCGAGGTGAAGCCGGGCCGCAAGATGGGACATGTGAACCGGGTCGCCGCGCGTTCCTGAGCGGCGGCACGCGCCCCGTGCCCGGTGATCGGTTGTTACCCGAGGAAACGCGTCGCCGCCTCGCCGGACATGTAGCTGACGCGGCCGCCCGACAGGGTCGCGCCGATGGTGCGCGTTTTTTCGTCGAGGATCACGAGATCGGCCCGCAGCCCGGCCCGCAGGCTGCCGCGGTCGCGCAGGCCCAGCAGCCGTGCGGGCCCGTCTGAGATCAGCGCCCAAGCCGCGGCCAGATCGGTGATGCCGCTGTCGGCCAGCAGGAACGCCGCGCGTCTGAGCGACGGGTAGTGGTAATCCGATGCCAGCGCGTCCACCAGCCCCATCGCGGCCATGTCGATCGCGCTGGCATTGCCGTTATGCGACCCGCCGCGCACCACGTTGGGGGCGCCCATGATGATCGCGTCGTCGCCCGCCCTTGCCGCTTCTGCCGCGTCCAGCGTTTCGGGGAATTCGGCCATGCGCACCCCGCGCGCGCGCCATGCCGCGCGGTCACCGGCGGTACGGTCGTCATGGCTGCCCATCAGCACGCCGTTCTTCGCCAGCCGTGCCGTCAGCCTGTCGAGCGCGGCGGGCACCTCGGGCATCCGGGCGTGCAGGTCCTGCATGAAGGCCAGGTAGGTCTCGGGGTTGCAGCCAACCTTGAGCGCCTGCCCCGTCAACCGCTTGGGCCGCTTGCCCTTGTCCAGCGCCTCGTGCGGCAGGTGATCGTTGAACACGAGATGCCTGATCGCGTGGCGCGACATGAATGTTGCCGCCGCGTCGTAGGCGTCGAGCATCGCCACTTCGAACCTGAGCTGGCCGCGCAGGTCCGTCACGACACGGGGGCCGACATCGGCGAGCGCCGTGAACATGCTTTCCGCGAAATCGGGGCCGCGCATGCCGCCTTCCCAGCTGTAGAACTGCGCGAGGACGGCGGTGCTGATTCCGTTGGCGGCCAGTTCGGCCTCGGTGGCCAGCAGGCCCTGGCCCATGTCCTTCATCGCGCCGCGCCGGGGGGCGAGGTGGCGCTCGAAGCCGTCGCCGTGGATATCCACGATCCCCGGCAGGACCATGAAACCGCGCAGGTCGACCTCGCGGCCGGGTGCGCACTCCTGCAAAAGGCCGCCGGAAAGGCAGAGCGGCCGATCCTGTAGCCCGTCGGGCGTCAGGACGCACGCGCCCACCAGCCGCAAGTCGGGTGCCGTCATTTGCCGCCTCGCCGGAAGAGATCCCCGAGGTTCATGTCGTGGTCGAAACGGCCCTCGGCCAGGAATTCCCGGACCTGCGCGATCACCAGCGGGTTGTTCATCATGAACGTGTGCGTTGCCGGCAGGACGATATGATCGGCCATGCCCGCGACCCGGGTGGAGGCGATCGAGACCTTGCCATCGTCGGGCCCTTCGATCAGGGAAGAAAAATACGGGTTGAGCGACCGGGACCCGGCGATCACCCCCAGTTCGAAATCGACGGGCGGCAGGGTTTCGGGCACGCCGCCGGGGCCGGTTTCCAGTTGCAGCCCCGCCGGGCCGTTGAGCCACCTGAACAGGTCGAGCCCGCCCAGTTCATCCACCAGTTCGCTGCCGTGGTTGGGCGGCGCCAGCATCACCACCCGGCCAAGGTTGGCGGGGCGGTTCTCGGCCAGCCAGTACCGCAGCAGGATGCCGCCCATGGAATGGGTGACGAAATGAACGGTGGTGTCGCCGCAGACGGACAGGCCGAAGGGCAGGGTTTCCTCGGCCAGCCGCGAGATCCTGTCCTCGGTCGAGGGGTAATCGGGCGCGAAGGTGTCGTAGCCGTCGGCCTCGAGGACCTCCTGCATGACGAGAAGGGAGGTATCGCTACGGGCCAATCCGTGCAGCAGCACGACGCAATCCGCCAATGCGGGCGCGGGAAGGCAGAGGGCAAGCACGGTGAGCAGGTGTTTCATGCCGCTTGAGATATGCGCATTCGGGTCGTAAGAACAGGGGCCTTGTGACCGACCGGAGCCGTCATGCCCATTCGCGTTGCCGCCCGTGCCGTGATCCTGCAGGAAAACCGGCTGTTGCTTGTCAATGCCTTCCCCGGGGCGCACAGCGATCTGTGGTGCGCGCCCGGCGGCGGGGCGGCGCCGGGACGGTCATTGCCGGATAACCTCGTGCGCGAGGTTCACGAGGAAACCGGCCTCGAGATTGCCGTGGGCCCGCCCTGCCTGGTGAACGAGTTTCAAAGCCCGGCCGCGGGGGTCCACCAGGTCGAGATTTTCTTTCGCTGCACCATCGCATCCGGGGCGCTGAGCGATGACTGGCGCGATCCCGAGGGGATCGTCACGCGCCGGCGGTTCGTGACCCGCGCGGAAATGGCGGGGCTGCGATACAAGCCCGACAGCCTGCCGCGGGTCGCGTTCGGCCACGACGTTCTTTACGATCCGCTCGAAAACCTCGTCAGGTAACGGCCAAGGGGCAGCACGGCGATTGCCACGCCCCCCAGAACGACCCCCGAGGCGATCACGAAGGGCAGGGTCAGCGTCTCGGACAGGAACAGGATGCCGCCGGCCGTGGCGATGACCGGCACGGTCAGTTGCGCGACCGCCGCCACCGACGACGGCAGCCCCGGCAGAACGCGGTACCACAGCGCGTATCCCATCCCGGACATGACGACGCCCGAGATCACGGCCCAGAGTATCCCCTCGCCAGAGGCGTGCATTCCGGCGGGGCCGGCGGGCAGCAGGAATGCCAGTGCGATACCGGGCGGTGTCGCCAGGATGAAGTTGGCGGCCGTGGCCTGAAGCGGGTCGCCATTGTTGCGCCCGACGAGGGAGTAGACCCCCCACCCCAGGCCGGCGAGCGACATCAGAAGGCCGTGCCGCGCGCTCACGTCCGGGCCGCTGCCGGGCCAGAGCAGCCACGCCAGCCCGGCGAAGGCAACCGCGGCCCCGGTCCAGCGGCGCGGCGGTGTCGGTTCCGCGGCGATCAGCCCGCCCGCGAACATGGTGATCTGCACCACGCCGAACAGGATGAGCGCGCCCATGCCGGCATCGAGCGCATCGTAGGCCGTCGAGAAGCCGTAGAGGTAGACGAGCAGGGACAGCACGCCCGTGACACGACCGGGGCCGCGCAGCGCGATGGCCCCGCGCAGGACATGGCAAAGCACCGCGAGCGCCACCGCGCCCGAGGCCAGCCGCAGCGCGGCGAAGCTCGTGGCGTCGATGCTGCCGCCGGCCAAGGCCATGCGGTTCAGGACCGAGTTGGCGGCGAAGGCGACCATGGTGAGCGAGGTCAGCAGGACAAGGCGCATGCGCGCAGGGTAGACCGGAAACCCGCGCCGGATACAATCACGCTGTCGCGATCGTGTCGGGCGCCCATGAAAAAGGGGCCGCCCGAAGGCGGCCCCCTGAAAGCATTAACCGGGCGGTCGGTTACATCATGCCGCCCATGCCGCCCATGCCGCCCATGTCGGGCATGCCGCCACCGGCACCGGCACCGCCGTCGTCCTTCTGCGGCTTGTCGGCCACCATCGCTTCGGTGGTGATGAGCAGGCCGGCGATCGAGGACGCGTCTTCCAGCGCGGTCCGCACGACCTTGGCCGGGTCGATCACGCCATAGGCGAACATGTCACCGTATTCCTCGGTCTGCGCGTTGAAGCCGAACTTGGTGTCGTTGCTTTCGCGGATCTTGCCGGCAACGACGGACCCGTCGACGCCCGCGTTCTCGGCGATCTGGCGGAGCGGCTGCTCGAGGGCCAGTCGCACGATGTCGACGCCGCGGGTCTGGTCGGTATTGGCGCCTTCCAGCCCTTCGAGGGCCTTGGCGCCCTGAACCAGAGCAACACCACCGCCGACGACGATGCCTTCCTGCACCGCGGCGCGGGTCGCGTTCAGCGCGTCATCGACGCGGTCCTTGCGCTCCTTGACCTCGGTTTCGGTCATGCCACCGACCTTGATGACGGCAACCCCGCCAGCCAGCTTGGCCACGCGTTCCTGCAGTTTCTCGCGGTCGTAGTCGCTGGTGGTTTCCTCGATCTGCGTGCGGATCTGGCTGACCCGCGCCTCGATCTCGGATTTCTCGCCGGCGCCATCGACGATGGTGGTCTCGTCCTTGGTGATGTTCACCGTCTTGGCCGAGCCCAGCATGTCCATCGTGACGTTTTCCAGCTTCATGCCCAGGTCTTCGGAGATGACCTGCCCGCCGGTCAGGATCGCGATGTCCTGCAGCATCGCCTTGCGACGATCACCGAAGCCCGGCGCCTTGACGGCGGCGATCTTCAGGCCGCCACGCAGCTTGTTGACCACGAGGGTGGCCAGCGCTTCGCCTTCCACGTCCTCGGCGATGATCAGCAGCGGTTTCTGCGACTGGATCACCTGCTCGAGCAGCGGGACCATCGGCTGCAGCGAGCTGAGTTTCTTCTCGTGCAGCAGGATCAGGCAGTCATCCAGCTCGGCGATCATCTTGTCGGAGTTGGTGACAAAGTAGGGGCTGAGATAGCCGCGGTCGAACTGCATGCCCTCGACCACTTCGGTCTCGGTCTCGGTGCCCTTGTTCTCCTCGACGGTGATGACACCCTCGTTGCCGACTTTCTGCATCGCGTCGGCGATCTGGCGGCCGATTTCCTCTTCGCCGTTTGCGGAGATGGTGCCGACCTGCGCGACTTCTTCGCTGCCCGAGACTTCGCGGGCGGCGGACTTGATCGCCTCGACGACCTTGCTGGTGGCAAGTTCGATGCCGCGCTTGAGGTCCATCGGGTTCATGCCGGCGGCGACCGCCTTCATGCCTTCCTTGGCAATGCCCTGTGCGAGCACGGTCGCGGTGGTGGTACCGTCGCCCGCCTCGTCATTGGTGCGCTGCGCGACTTCCTTGACCATCTGCGCGCCCATGTTCTCGAACTTGTCCTCCAGTTCGATCTCCTTGGCGACGCTCACCCCGTCCTTTGTGATGCGCGGCGAGCCGAAGGACTTGTCGAGCACCACGTTGCGGCCCTTGGGGCCGAGCGTGACGCGAACCGCATCCGCCAGCACATTGACACCCCTCATCATGCGATTGCGGGCGTCTGTATCGAAACGTACGTCTTTTGCAGACATGATCTGTTTCTCCTGATGTCTTCTATTTCTGTCTCAGTTCACGAAGCGCGGGGCTCAAGCGGCCTGTGCGGCCTTGCCACCGTCGATGATGCCCAGAACGTCGCTTTCCTTCATGATCAGCAGCTCTTCGCCGTCGATCGTGATTTCCGTGCCGGACCACTTGCCGAACAGGACCCGATCGCCGACGGCAACATCGGGCGCGATGCGATCACCGTCCTCGTCGCGCGCGCCGGCGCCAACGGCGACGACTTCGCCCTCCTGCGGCTTTTCCTTGGCGGTTTCGGGGATGATCAGCCCGCCCGCGGTTTTCTCTTCGCTCTCAACGCGGCGGACAAGGACGCGGTCATGCAGCGGTTTAAATGCCATGTCTTTGGCTCCTCGGCTCAAAGTTTCTCCCTCAACGGCCCCGCGCGTCTTCGCGGGAGCCGTTAGCACTCACTCCGATCGAGTGCTAACGGCGCATAGCTAGGCACCGTGGCAAAGACTGTCAATATAGCCGTCGTCATTTTTTGGTATGCCGGGGAAGTCGGAGCCGTCCGGCCGCCGCATGGCCGGCCTCGGACCGCGAACCCACCGTATCGCCCGGGGGTGCCGATTCTTCAAGCAAACGGTCCGAAATGCTTGGGCGCGGCGGTCGGGACGGTCGGGAACTTATCCGTGTCGCGCCGCATTTCCGGCCTGCCATCCCGCCCGGGAGTTGCTATACCGTGCGCAAGTGAACACCACACATATTGCGGAGCGCCCATGCCCGGCCTGAAGTCGGATAGCAGCTTGACCGACATGCTTGACCTGATCGCGTCGGAAATGGGCGACGGGCACGTGTCGTTGCGCGACATCATGCGCATTCTGGGGGCGCGCAGCCTGACTCCGCTGCTGCTGGTGCCGTGCATCGCCCTTGTTTCGCCCCTGTCCGCGGTGCCCGGCCTGCCCACGCTGCTGGCGGCGGTCGTCGGGCTTGTGTCGCTGCAATTGCTGACCGGGCGCCGGCGGCTGTGGCTGCCGCGCGTTCTGCTTGACCGGTCCTTGCACGTGGCCCGGCTCGCGCGGGTTCTGGCGGTCATGCGACCGACCGTGGTGCGTGTCGACCGGCTGATCAACGAACGCTTGACACTCCTGACGGACCGGCCGTGGAACCTGCCGGCCCTCTGCCTTTTCTGCATCGTTTCCTTCTTCATGCCGCTGATCGAGTTCGTGCCCTTCCTGACCTCCACGCTGGCCAGCGCGCTGGCGCTTTTCGCGGTGGCGTTGTTTGCCCGCGACGGGCTGCTGATGCTTGCGGGATATGCGCTTGTCGGGGTGGCTGCCCTGCTGGTCGTTAAGGCGGTCGGCTTTCTGGTCTAGGCCGTGGTCGCCGCGTGATGCCGCGGTGCAGCATCGGGTGGTGACAAGCCCGGGGATTGTTCCTATAAGGCCGCAAATTCTCACGAAACGACAGCAAAACACGGAATGCACACCATGACCACGCTCGTATTCGGCCACAAGGCGCCCGACACCGATTCAACCGGTTCCCCGATCCTGTGGGCCTGGTACCTCAACGACGTGAAAGGCGGTGATGCCGAGGCCGTCCTGCTGGGCGAGCCCAATACCGAGGCCGCCTTCATGCTGGACCGCTGGAACCTTCCCAAGCCGCGCATCATCGACGACGTGGCGGATGACCAGCCCTGCGTCGTGGTTGACACGAACAATCCCGCTGAACTGCCGGAAAACATCAACGGTGCCGACGTGCAGGCGATCGTCGATCACCACAAGCTGACGGGGGGTCTGGAAACCAAGGGTCCGATCGACATCACCGTGCGGCCGCTGGCCTGTACCGCGACGATCATGGTGGACCTGATGGGCGACGAGGCGGCCCGGATGCCCGATTGGGCCAAGGGCGCGGCGCTGACCTGCATCCTGTCGGACACGCTGGAATTCCGCAGCCCCACGACGACCGCGCATGACCGCGAGGTGGCTGGCAAGCTGGCCGCGGAGCTGGGAATCGACATGTCGGATTACGCCGCCGAGATGTTCGCGGCCAAGTCCGATGTTTCCGCCTTTTCCGATGCCGAGCTGATCCGCATGGACAGCAAGGAATACGAGGTCGGCGGTACCAAGTTCCGCGTCTCGGTGCTGGAAACCACGGCGCCCGACCAGGTGCTGTCGCGCAAGGACAGCCTGATGGCCTCGATGAAGAGCGTGGCCGCCGAAGACGGCGTTGACGAGGTGCTGCTTTTCGTCGTGGACATCCTGAAGGAAGAGGCCACCCTGCTTGTGCCCAACGAGACGGTGAAGGCCGTGGCCGAAAAGAGCTTTGGCGCCGAGGTGACGGGCGACACGGTGGTGCTGCCCGGTGTCATGAGCCGCAAGAAGCAGATCATTCCCAACCTCGCGGTCTGATCCGTCGCGCCATGAAGGCCAAAGGGGGCGCCCATGCATGGCGCCCCCGGTCAGCCGCTTGATCCGCGCGGGCGTGCAGGCCCGCCCGCAGGCGGCCCGGGATCATGACCGCGACATGCTGCCCGCCATGACGCACAGCAATTCGAACATGATCGACACCGCCAGGAACGCCGTGCCGCCGGATTGATCGAAGGGTGGCGACACCTCGACCATGTCGGCGCCGACGATATCCAGCCCTTCCAGCCCGCGAACGACCCGAAGCGCCTCGTAACTGTTCGGCCCGCCCACTTCCGGCGTGCCGGTGCCGGGGGCGAACGCGGGATCGACGAAGTCGATATCGTAGCTGACATAGGTCGGGCCAGTGCCGACGATCGCGCGGGCCTCGGCCATCACGTCGGCGGCACCGCGTTCATGGAATTCCTCGATCAGGATCAGGCGGATGCCGTTCGCGCGGGCGAAATCACGGTCCTCGCTATCGTACATCGTGCCACGCAGCCCGATCTGGATCACCCGGGCCGGGTCGAGCAGCCCTTCCTCCACCGCGCGGCGGAAGGGCGTGCCGTGGGTGTACATGGAGCCGCCGAAATAGCTGTGGAACAGGTCGGTGTGACTGTCGAAATGCACCATGCCCAAGGGCGTGTCACGCGCCAGCGCCCGCAGGACAGGCAGCGATGTCAGATGATCGCCGCCGGCCGTCAGGGGCCGGATGCCGCTGCTTTTCATCTTGTCGTAAAAGCTGGTGATGCGTGCCATGCTGTCGATGATGTCGGCGGGGTTGGGCCCCACGTCGCCAAGGTCGGCGCAGTTCATCACCTCGAACGGCCGCATGCCGCTGGTGGGGTGTTCGGCGCGTATCATGGTCGAGGAATCGCGCAGCTGCCGGGGTGCGTGGCGGGGTCCGGGCCGATTTGTCGTCCCCGAATCCCACGGCACGCCGATCAGCCCCGTCTGGACATCCGCGACCCTGTCATGCCCGGGCGGGACATGGGGCAGCCGCATGAAGGTGGGCACCCCGGCAAAGCGTGGCAGGTCGAACCCCGAAACGGGGTGAAAGTACGCGTCGGACATTGTCATCCTCCCAGCCGTTTGCGCGCTGTTACCGGGCCGTCGCCCTGCGCCTCGATTCGTTCGATGGCCGCACGCAGCGGTTCATGGGCCACGGCCATGTGATGCACGTTGGCATGGAGCAGCGTTTCGGGGTCCGCCACCCATGCTACGTGTCCTGTCCAGAACAGCAGATCGCCCCGGCGCAGCGGCGCGGCGTCGGACAGGTGCGCGCCGAGCACCGCCGCCTGCTGGTCGCTGTCACCGGGGCAGGGCAGGCCGCAGGCCAGGCAGCCCGCCTGTATCAATCCCGAGCAATCTATGCCGAAGGCCGAATTGCCCCCCCACAGATAAGGCGTGCCGAGCAACAGCGCCGCAACGGCAACCGGATCGTCCGCCGGATTTTCGAGCGATTCGAGGTGTACAGCCGGGGCGTAGCCCTCCGGCGTTCGGGCGAAACGGCCCGTCCGGCCCGTGACATGCAAGAGGCTTCCGTGGCCGAGCGCGGCAATTTCCGGGTTCTTGAAATCCGGCGTCGCGTAGAGGTGGGTGGCCCGCGCGGCAACGCGGTGCGTGGGGCGGCGCGGGGTGGCCAGATGATCGGCCAGCAGGTACCCGACATAGCCGTCGCGCGCCGCTTGCACGAAGGCCCAGCCTTGGTGGATTTCGAAACAGGTCACGCCCTCGCCCATCAGCAATTGCCGGTCGCGAGGGCCGCCGGGCCGGCGCAACAGGTCGGCCACGGGGGACGCGATACGGTGCCGTGTCCCCTCGACGAAACGGGGCGCGGTGACCTGCCCGCGCAGGTGTTCGGCGGCAACGCGGCCGTTGGCGGGTGTCTGGCGCGTGTCGGTCATATCATGTCCGCGCCGCAGGCGGGCATCCCGCAAGGGTTGCCCGCGCGGGTCATTCTGGCAGCACGCCCGGCAGTGCCTGAAGCAGCGCCCGCGCGCCCATGCCGACACCCCCTTTGGGGCGGGCCGGCGCCGCCGTCGGGTTCCATCCGAAAATGTCGAAATGGGCATACCGCGTCTCGCCGGTGAAACGACGGAGGAACAGCGCCGCCGTGATCGCGCCCGCGAAGCCCCCGGACGGGGCGTTGTCCAGATCGGCGATACCGGGTTCGATCAGGGGCTCGTAGGGCGCGTGGAGTGGCAGGCGCCATACCGGGTCGGCCACCTGTTGCGCCGCTGTCTCGATCGCGGCGGCAACGCCGGGATCGTCACAGAAGAACGGGGCGATGTCGGGGCCGACGGCAACCCGCGCCGCGCCCGTGAGCGTGGCCATCGACACCATCAGGTCAGGCGTGTCCTCGGCGCCGAGGCTGAGCGCGTCTGCAAGGACAAGGCGCCCTTCGGCATCGGTGTTGTTGATCTCGACCGTCTTGCCGTTGCGCGCGGTCAGGATGTCGCCGGGCCGGAAGGCGCCGCCGCTGACCGCGTTTTCCACCGCCGGAACAAGGACCCGAAGCCTGACCCGCAGGCCGAGCGCCATGATCATGTGCGCCAGCCCGAGGACCGTCGCGGCGCCGCCCATGTCCTTTTTCATCAGGCCCATGCTGT
Source organism: Roseovarius halophilus (ex Wu et al. 2025) (assembly GCF_047086965.1). Lineage (NCBI taxonomy): Bacteria > Pseudomonadati > Pseudomonadota > Alphaproteobacteria > Rhodobacterales > Roseobacteraceae > Roseovarius > Roseovarius halophilus (ex Wu et al. 2025). The sequence goes on from NZ_JBKOTX010000021.1 coordinate 26,700, forward strand.
TGCCGGGCTTGAGGTTCAGCCCCCCGGTGTCAAAACATACGCCCTTGCCGACAAGCGTCAGCGCCGGGCCGTCCCCGCCCCACCGCATGTCGATGAGGCGCGGCGCGGCGGACGGGGCGGCGGCCCGCCCGACGGCGTGGATCATGGGAAAGTTCGCGTCGAGCAGCGCCGCGTCGCGCGTGACATGAATCGCTGCGCCGTGCCTGTCCGCGAGATCGGCGCAGGCCGATTCAAGCTCGGCCGGCCCCATGTCGGCGGCCGGCGTGTTGATGAGATCGCGGGTCAGCGCCTCGCCCGCCGCGATGGCCTCAAGGCGCGCGGCGTCCACGCCGTCAGGGGCGACCAGCCGTGTCGCGGGCCGCTTCTGTTCGTGGTACCTGTCGAACCCGTATCCCGCCAGCAGCCAGCCAAGCGCCGCTTCCTCGGCTCGGTCCGGGCGAAGGCCCTCGAAGCGGTAGGTGCCTGCCGGCAACTTGCCCGCCGCGGCGGCAAGGTGAAAGCGCCCCCGCGCCCGCGCCTCGGCGGTGCCGTCGCCGACGACCGCCATGACGATCCGGCCGTCGCTGTCGGGGACGGTCAGCGTGGCCCCCGGTGCCGCGTCGAAATCGTTGGCCCTGATCCACGCGGCGACCGGGGCCGGCTGGGTATCTAGCCAGGACCCGAGCGCGTCCTTCTCGATCACGTGAAGCGGTAGTGCCGGCGAGTCGCCGGGGGCAAATCCATCTGTCATGCGAACACCTTTGGCCGGTTTTCCGCCAGCCTAGCGGTGCTGGCGTGGCCTGCAAGGTGTCAAATGGTGAGATCCTGCAAATCCCAGATTTCGGTCAGGCAGCGTTCGCCCAGCCGGACGAGCCGTGCCAGCGTCGCCGCGAGGGCGACCGGATCGCCCGCGCCGGCACACCGGATCACGTCATTGGCCACCGCGGCGACACGATGCATCCCCAGCTGGCCGGCCATGGCGGCGACACCGCGCGCGTTCCTGACCATGTCATCAAGCCGGCCTTCGCCGTGACAGCGCCCGACACGGGACAGGCGCGCGGCCAGTTCCTCCAGCGCGCGGCAGACGACGTTGTCGGCCGCTTTGCTGCCGAGTTCCAGGTAAAGTTGTTCCAGCCGCTCGGTATCCAGGTCGACCGGCTCTTGCTGTTCGAGCGATGTAATCCGTTCCAAGGCTCACCCCATTGTCCTGCACGCCCCCACGTGCCATGCTGAACATGGACCGGCAATGTTCCGAAATAGTTGCCGGGGCGCGATATTTTCTCTCGAATTCGCCCGGATTTCGGTCTATCGGGCGAAGAGACGTCAAAGTTGCAGGTCATGTCATGGAGATCGCCCAACCGCTGCCCACCTATCTGGTTCAGCGCTATCATGGCTGGAAAGCCACGACATACGCGCAAAACCGGGCCTGGTATCGACGGTTGTCCGACGAAGGGCAGCACCCTCGGGCCATGGTCATTTCGTGCTGCGACAGCCGGGTGCATGTCACGTCCATTTTCGGGGCGGACATGGGCGAATTCTTCCTGCATCGGAATATCGCCAATCTGGTCCCGCCCTACGAGACGGGCGGCGGGCAACACGGCACCTCGGCCGCGGTGGAATACGCCGTGACGGCGCTGAAGGTCGCGCATGTCGTCGTTCTGGGGCATTCAAGCTGCGGCGGGGTGAAGGGGTGCCACGACATGTGCGCCGGCAAGGCGCCCGAGCTGGAGCAGGAATCCAGTTTCGTCGGCCGCTGGATGGACATCCTGCGCCCGGGGTTCGAACGCGTCAAGGACATCGACGACGATGGCGAACGCACGCGCGCCCTCGAAAAGGAAGCCGTGCTCATATCGCTTGAAAACCTGATGACCTTCCCGTTCGTGAAGGCCGCCGTGGACGCGGGCCGGATGAGCCTTCACGGGCTGTGGCACGATATCGGCGACGGCGGTGTCGAGCAATACGACGCCGGCAGCCGCCGGTTCGTGCCGATCTGAGCGCGGGCGCGGTTCAGTCCGGCTTGCCCACGTTTTCCGCGAACGAGGTTTCGAAGGCCTCCTTCTGGGCGCCGGTAGCCTCGGTCTGGTAGGTGTCCTTCCACGTGGCATAGGGCATGCCGTAGAATATCTCGCGCGCTTCCTCCTTGTCCATCTCGATGCCGCGTTCGTTCGCGGCTTCCTGGTACCAGCGGCTCAGGCAGTTGCGGCAGAACCCGGCAAGGTTCATCATGTCGATGTTCTGCACGTCGGTCCGCTTTTCCATCAAGTGCTCGCGCAGGGTGCGGAATGCCGCGGCTTCGAGTTCGATCCGGGTCTGGTCGTCCATTCTGTCCTCCTTTGGCCCAGTTACAACATGCGTTTCAGGTAGGGCGGGTTCAAGTCTGTCAGGCGCACTGTCAGGCTGCCGACATCGGGCAGATGGGACTGCAGCGCGTCCATGACGATCTGCGCCAGCTCGCCGCGGATTTCCTCGGGGCGGCCGGGGATCAGGAGAAGCGTGGCATGCGCGAATGTCTGCGGGCTGACACCGATGCGCGACGCGGTGGCGGCGATGGTGCGCACGCGCACGGTTTCGGGGCCCGTGACCGACGGGTGATCCGCAAAACGCTGCCACGTGTCATCGCATAGGGCTTGCAGATCGTGGCTGGCCTCCAGCCCCTTGGCATGTTCGATGACGATATGCGGCATGGGCTGCCCCTCCTGTCTGTTCGCGAACCTCTATGCCCGGGGAGCGCGGCGGCGTGCAACCGCGCATTGGCCGGCGGATCGCCGGGCCGGGTCAGCCCGCGATGCCGTTCAGGACAAGGAAGATGGCCGCCGACATGCAGGCCGCGGCCGGGACCGTGACCACCCATGCCGCGACGATGGTCATGAAATGACTGCGCCGCACCAGCTTGCGCCTGCGGCGTTCCTCGGGCGGGGGGCGCTTGATGGCCTTGCTGCCTGCCGTGCCGTTGCGCAGGCGTCGCCCCATGTGCCATTCCCTGAAGAACCCGACGCCGAAAACGCTGCCGACGGCGATATGGGTCGAGCTCACGGGCAGGCCCAGCCAACTGGCGAGGATCACGGTGATCGCGGCCGAGAGGGCCACGCAGTAGGCCCGCATCGGGTTGAGCCGGGTGATCTGGCTGCCCACCATGCGGATCAGCTTCGGCCCGAACAGGAACAAGCCGAAGGAAATGCCGAAGGCCCCGATCACCATGACCCATGACGGTATCGCCACTTCGCTAGAAAAGCCGCCCGCCTCGCTGGCATGAACGATGGCGGCGAGCGGGCCGACCGCGTTGGCCACGTCATTCGCGCCGTGCGCGAAGGACAGCAGGGCGGCAGATATGATCAACGGCAGGCCGAACAGCGCCTTGAGCGACTTGTTGCGGTTTTCCATGCCTTCGGACTGACGCCGGATGAGCGGTATCGTCAGCAGGTAGACGGCGCATCCCGCCGCCGCGCCGATCAGCAGGGCCGTGCCGATGTCGATGCTCACCAGCCGCTTGAGCCCCTTGAGCGCGAGATAGCTGGCAAAGGCGCCCGACATCACGCCGACAAGGACCGGCACCCACCGCCGCGCGGCGCTGATCTTGTCCGCGCGGTAAATGATGCGGGCCTTGATGAACGCCAGCACCAGCGCGGCGATGACGCCGCCCAGCAACGGGGATATGACCCAGCTGGCGGCGATGGCGCCCATTGTTGGCCAACTGACGGCGGCGAGCCCCGCCGCCGCGATGCCGGCCCCCATCACGCCGCCGACGAGTGAATGCGTCGTCGAGACGGGCGCGCCGACCTTGGTGGCCACGTTGACCCAGAGCGCGGCCGAGATCAGCGCGGCCATCATCGCCCAGATGAAGGTGCGTTTTTCGGACATGCCCGACGGGTCGATGATCCCCTCTGAGATCGTGGAAACGACATCGCCGCCCGCCAGCAGCGCGCCGGCGCTTTCGCAGAGCGCCGCGATGACGATCGCGCCCCCCATCGTCAGCGCGTTCGCGCCCACCGCCGGGCCCATGTTGTTGGCAACGTCGTTGGCGCCGATGTTGAGCGCCATGTAGGCCCCGAAAACCGCCGCCGCCACGACAAGGGCGTTGCCATCCTGCATCCCGAAGAACACCGCGCCGGCCAGCCCCGCGACGACGATGAAGATCAGGGCGATGCCGGGCCCGACCAGCGGGCGCGTCACGTAGGCGGTGGCATACTCGACGTGAGAGATCTTGCCGAGATCCTTGTCCAGCGTTTTCCACTGGTTCCGTCCGGGCGTGCCTGTCACGTCTGCCTCCGACTGTCTTCCATGGTCGACTCTTGTGTCGGCGCATGGCGCTACGGGGCGCTGCGCATCGGGTCAAGGCATCCTTGCGAAGAATGCCCCGGTGTCACATTTCCAGCAGGATTTCCTTCAGCCCCGGTTCGGTCACCAGCTCCGCGGCCTCGGCCGGGGATACCCATTTGCGCTGACGCTGGCGCGATTCGGGGTAGATGTCGGAAAGCTCGTTCACGCGGACCTTGTAAACCTGCGCCTCGACGGGGGCCTCGTAGCCCGCGTCAAGCCGCTTGGCGTAGTCATAGCAGCCGACCGGACCTTCGACGACCGCGCAATCGCGCACCCCGGCTTCCTCCCACGCTTCCTGCAGGGCGGCTTCGGCGGCTTTCTTGCCCTCGATCGGCCAGCCCTTCGGCACGATCCAGCGGCCGGTGTCACGGCTGGTTATCAGCAGGACCTGCCGACCCTCGGGCGTGTCGCGATAGCACAGCGCCGCAACCTGCCATTCGGGCGGACGGCGCAGCATCGGCATCAGCAATTCGTCCCATGCCTGCTTCATCTTGTATGTCATGCAATACGTCTAAACCTGCTCTGCTTAATTATTTGTAAAGCTAAACATAAAGTCCCGGCCGGCAAAATACAAATCAGCCCGATGGGCGCTTGCGTGCCCGCAGCGTCGGGTCGGCGGCGGTCGGATCCTCGGGCCACGGGTGCTTGGGGTAGCGGCCGCGCATCTCCTTGCGGACCTCGGCATAGGCATTCGCCCAGAACCCGGGAATGTCGGTCGTGGTCTGCAAGGGACGCCCCGCCGGAGACAGCAGCGTGACGCGCAGCGCCGTCCCCCCCACGACGGGATGGGTGGTCTGGCCGAACATTTCCTGCAAACGCAGGGAAATCCCGGGAGGCTCGCCGGAATAATCTATCGGGACCTTCCGCCCAAGCGGGGTTGCGAAATGGGCGGGCGCGGCGGCGTCAAGGCGCTGCATCTGGTCCCATGACAGGCGGGCCCGCAGCGCATCGAGCATATCGAACGATTTCCAGTCCTGCGCGGTCTTCACCCCCGTCAGAAACGGCAACAACCAGTCCTCGAGGCTGTCCATCAATGCCGCTTCGGACATGTCGGGCATGTCCTCGCCGGCGTCGCGCAACAGCGTCACCCGGGCGACGAAACGCTCGGCCGCCGGTGTCCATGCCAGCCCGAGGTCGCGCACCCCGTCCAGCATGGCCCGCGCGACCTTGTCTGGGGGCGCGTCCTTCCATATCCGGTCGTCGAGCACCAGCGCGCCGAACCGTTCCTGCTGTCGGGCGGTCACGCGACGGTCGCGCCGGGACCATTCGCAGACATCGTGCCAGCCGATCTGCCCGGCATGCAGCGCGCGTATCTCGGCTTCGCTGATGCGGATGGCCTGCCGGATCCGGGCCTCGCGCGGGTTGCCGTCGAGATCGGTTGCCACGATGAGCCGTTCGCCGGCCATGTCATCCCCGTCGGGAAGTACCGCCCCCTTGCCGCCCGAAAGCACGTAGCGCGGCTTGTCGCCCTTGCGGCGCAGCCCGATGCGGTCGGGATAGGCCAGCGCGGCCATCTCGGCGTCGCCCAGACGTTCGGACCGCGCGCTTTTCGCTTGCTTGGCAAGCCGTTTCGCCTCGGACTTGATCCGGTCCACGGCGGTGCGATTGGCCGGGTGAGGATGACGCTCGGAATAGGCCCTGAAATCGCGCAGCGCGGCGAGGCGCAGCGACAGGTCGACCGGCGCGCCGCGCGCCAGCGGATCACGCTCGGCCAGCAGCGCGGCCAGTAACGCGCCCTCCGGACCGGCCACCGCGAGCATGTGGGCCAGCCGGGGATGCAGCGGCAGGGCGGCGATGGCCTTGCCATGCGCGGTGATGCGATGCCGCGCGTCGAGCGCCCCCAGCATCATCAAGAGTGCCTGCGCCTCGGCATAGGCGCCGGGATTGGGCGGTGTCAGAAAGGCCAGGTCGCCCGGGGCCGCGCCCCAAAGCGCCAGTTCCAGCGCCAGCGCGGTCAGGTCGGCGGCCTCGATCTCGGGCGGGGCGAAGCCGGGCAGGGCGCCATCGGCCCCTTTCGTCCAGAGTTTGTAGCACACCCCCTCGGCCACCCGGCCCGCGCGGCCGGCACGCTGCGTGGCCTCGGCCCGGCTGACCGGTTCCGTGACCAGCCGCGACATGCCCGACCCGGGATCGAAGCGCGCCCGCCGCGCCCGGCCCGCGTCCACGACCACGCGGATATCCTCGATCGTCAATGAGGTTTCGGCGATCGAGGTGGCCAGGACCACCTTGCGCCCCGAGGAGACCGGCGCGATGGCCGCGCGCTGTTCGGCAAAGGGCAGGGCGCCAAAAAGCGGCCGGACCTCGCACTCATCGGCTAGGGACAGCTGCGCCATGGTGCGCCGGATCTCGCCCTCGCCGGGCAGAAAGGCCAGCACGCCGCCCGTCGTCTCGGCCACGGCCCGTTCGATCAGCCGCGCCGTGGCCGCCTCCAGCCGCGTGGTCTTGGGCACGGGCGTGTCCAGGAAACGGGTTTCGACAGGGTAACTGCGCCCCTGCGAGGTGATCACGGGTGCCGCGTCCATCAGCTCTGCCACCGGGCCTGCGTCCAGCGTTGCCGACATGGCCAGCAGGATCAGGTCCGGGCGCAGGGCCGCGCGTGCCTCCAGCACCAGGGCCAGGCCGAGGTCCGCATTCAGGGACCGTTCGTGAAACTCGTCGAAGATCACCGCCCCGATTCCGGGCAGGTCGGGGTCGGATTGCAGCATTCGGGTCAGGATGCCCTCGGTCACCACCTCGATCCGCTGGCCGGGCACGTTCGCCCCGCGCATCCGGTAGCCGACGCGGCCGCCGGGGGCCTCGCCCAACCCCTCGGCCAGGCGTTCGGCGGCAGCACGGGCGGCCAGGCGGCGTGGTTCCAGCATGACGATACGCCCCTCGGTCAGCCCCGCGTCCAGCATGGCCAGGGGCACACGCGTCGTCTTGCCCGCCCCCGGCGGGGCTTGCAGCACGGCGCGGCCCGGCGCGCGCAGGGCCTCGATCAGCTTGGGCAGGCAGTCGTCTATGGGCAGGCGTTGCATCGCTCCAGTTGCAGCCTGCCCGGCGCCGAAGGTCAAGGCGTCCCGTCCAGCCGTCTGCGCTGTCCGCCTCTGGACAGTCGTGTCGCGCCGCGCGACAAGACACGTCATGGACACGAGTGACCTGGCACAGAAGATCGCGCGCGGCGACCGGCGCGCCCTGTCACGGGCGATCACCCTGGTGGAAAGCGCGCGGCCCGACCATCGCACGCAGGCGGCCGATGTGCTGGCGGCCCTCGACACCACCCGTCAGGCACTGCGTATCGGCCTGTCGGGGACCCCCGGCGTGGGCAAGTCCACCTTTATCGAAAGCTTCGGCCTGATGCTGACCGGGCAGGGCAAGCGGGTTGCGGTGCTGGCCGTCGATCCCTCCAGCGCGCGGTCGGGCGGCTCGATCCTGGGCGACAAGACGCGCATGGAGCAGCTCTCGCGCGACCCGAACGCCTTCATCCGCCCCTCGCCCAGCCAGAGCCAGTTGGGCGGCGTCGCCCGCCGCACCCGCGAGGCGATCGCCCTGTGCGAGGGGGCGGGCTTTGACGTGGTGCTGATCGAAACCGTGGGTGTCGGCCAGTCCGAGACGGCGGTGGCCGAGATGTCCGACCTGTTCCTGTTGCTGCTCGCGCCCGCGGGCGGCGATGAATTGCAGGGCGTCAAGCGCGGCATCATGGAGAGCTGCGACATGATCCTGGTCAACAAGGCCGATGGCGAGCTGCGCCCCCAGGCGATTCGGACCTGTTCGGATTATGCCGGCGCGCTGCGTTTGCTGCGCCGCCGCACCCAGGACCCGGAGGGGTTTCCCAAGGCGCTGACCGTCTCGGCGCTGGACACCGGCGGCATCGCGCAGGCCTGGACCGAAATGCAGGCGCTGGCCCAGTGGCGTCGGGACCAGGGCGTCTGGGACCAGCGCCGCTCCGGGCAGGCCATGTTCTGGTTCCGCGAGGAGGTGCGCGCGGGGCTGCTGGCGGCGCTGGAAGAAGACCCCGAGATCGCCAACCTGCTGGAGGACCTGCAGGCCCGGGTCGCCAGCGGTGACCTGCTGCCGGCCCTTGCCGCCGACCAACTGGTGCAGCGGTTCCGCGGCAAGGGCTAGGGCAGCGCGGAATCTGCCTCTTGCGGCTTGACGGCACCGCGGAATCCGCCTAATCCCGCCAAACCGAATTCGAGGCCACGCGGCGCTGCGGGGTCTGAGCTGTTTGATCGTGGGGCCCGCCTGCCCGCTGGGCCCTGTCTGGACAAGGAACAAAAAGATGTCGCGTCGTTGTGAACTGACCGGTAAAGGCCCGCTGACCGGCAACAATGTCAGCCACGCCAACAACAAGACCAAGCGTCGCTTCCTGCCCAACCTGCAGGACGTCACGCTTCAGTCCGACGTGCTGGGCCGGAGCTTCCGGTTTCGGGTGTCTTCGGCTGCGCTGCGCACCGTCGATCACCGCGGTGGCCTGGATCAGTTCATGGCCCGCGCCAAGGATGCCGAGCTGTCCATGGACGCGCTGAAGGTCAAGAAGGACATCCTCAAGGCGCAGGCTTCGGCCTGATCCATCCCGAGGAATTTGTGAAGGCCCGGTCGCTCATGACGCCCGGGCCTTTGTTGTTTGCGCGGCGCTTTGTCCGATACCGGTGCGCCGGCCCCCGTCATAGCTAGGAGGAATGACGGTGCGTCGCCCCCTCCTGCCTGGTCTTCTGGCGCTGCTGGTCGCCCTGACCGCGCAGCAGCTGGCCGTGGCCCGTGGCCAACCCCAGGCGGCGGGACAGGTCGCGCTTTGCGCGGATGGCAGCATCGTCATGGTGACCGTCGGCCATGACGGGACGCCGATCGGGCCTGCACATATCTGCCCTGACGTCGCGCTCGGGCTCATGGTGGCTCTGGACCTGCCAGACCCGGACCAAACAGCCATTGTCCACATCCGCCGTGCCGCCCAGCCCTTTGATGTTCTTGATGCGGTTTCACATATCCACATCGCCAGCCGGGCCCGGGACCCGCCCCTGTCTGCCTGAAACCGGCTTTTCAGCATGCAATATCGCGGGGCTGACCCGCCACCAGACAGGAGAGCAGACATGACGCTCAGACCCACAACTCTCGGCCTGACCGCCGCCCTTACCCTGGCCACGCCCGCATGGGCCGCCGAGATCACCATCGAGGACCCCTATGCCCGCGCGGCTGGGGTGACGGCCATCGCCGGGGCGGCCTTCATGACCATCCACAACGAAAGCGCCATCGCCGACCGGCTCGTCGCGGCCCGGTCCGACGTGGCCGAACGGGTGGAACTGCACACCCATGTCGCCGATGGCGATGTGATGCGCATGATCGAGGTCGAAGAAGGCTTCGCGATCCCGGCGGGCGAGGCGCACAGCCTCGCGCGCGACGGCGATCACGTGATGTTCATGGGGCTGCGCCAGCCCTTCGAGCAGGGCGAGACCATCACCGTGACCCTGACCTTCGAACATGCGGGCGAGATGACGCTGGAGATTCCGATCGACAACGATCGCCCAGCCACGGGCATGGACGGCGGCCTGGACACCGAGGCCAGCGACGACGGCTAAACCCCGAGGCCCTCGCCCCGCCGGGCGGGGGCGCATGCGCTGGCCGGGGTTGCTCGGTCGGTATTATTGTGTCCGGTCCACTTTCGGACCGTAAATCCGCGCCTGGGGATGATGACCCGCATCCGCCCTTTCCCCGCGTCGTCTTTTGAGGTTTCCTGTCCCGTGTCCATCCGAACCGGAGCCATTCCGTGCAGTCCATTCTCTTTGTGTGTCTTGGCAATATCTGCCGGTCGCCCGCGGCCGAGGGGGTGGTGCGCAACCATCTGCCGGACCTGGTACTTGACAGTGCAGGGACCGGCCGCTGGCATGTCGGCGATCCACCGTATGCGCCGATGCAGGCGGCAGCCCGGGCGCGCGGGCATGATCTGTCCGCCCTGCGCGCGCGGCAGTTCGGTCCGTCGGATTTCGACGCCTTCGACCTGATCTTTGCAATGGATGCGGCCAACCTGCGCGACATCGAGGCCCAGAGGCCCCCGGGCGACGCCACACCGATCGAGAATTTCGCCGCCTTGGCCGGGGCGGCTGAAGTGCCCGATCCCTATTACACCCGCGATTTCGAGGGCTGCCTTGACCTGATCGAGGCCTGCGCGGTGGCGCTCAGCCGCAGGTTTGACGCGTCGCGCTGACGTAATCGCGGTAGCGGTCCCAGAAGGCGTCGTTGCGCCAACTGTCCGAGATCTTGACCGCGTGCGCCTCTTCGGGGTTGTCGAAAAACCCGGCGATGCGGCGCGCGTCGCGGCCCGACAGCGTCTGGTCGGCAACGGCCTGAACGCAGCCGCACAGCTGGCGGTTGGCGGCGGCCCGGCCCGAGGCGCGGCAGGCACTGTAGACCGGCCCGGTGGCAAAGGCCGCAACCGGTGCAGCGCCGGTGGCGCGGGCGTCCGGGTGGCTGCTGCCGCCGCAGGCCGTCAGCACCAGAGAAACCCCCAGAAGAAGAAATGCCCGCATGTCGATCACGCCCTGACTGAATGCCCGTATCACCGGCGCGGCCCGGTTGGCCCGGTGTCTTGGTGCGCCATGGTTGCAGTATGCGCCGGGCCTGGCGATTTTGCAATCGCGGCCTGCGCGGCGGGCCGAAAGTCCGCCAGGCTGCAATCGGCGTGCGGCCCGACGTGCAGCACGATGGCCCGCGCTGACGTCGCGCGGGAATTGCTTGTGGTCCTTGGCAAGGAAAAGTGCAGACGCTGCGCATGCCATGTGCTGCGTTCAGCCCGGCGGCAGCCTGAAAGGTATCCACGTCCAGGCTGTAGACCAGCCGGCAATGGGGGTCATGCCAAGGGATGCAAGATACGTGCATTCAACAGGACAGATGGCCCCATGGCCGACATCCAGCTGTGCCGGGTATGGTGCAGCAGGTCGGCAGATCGAGTGGGCACCGCTGCTTTTCGCGCCCGTGCCGGCTGCTTTCACATGGGCTGAGCTGTTTTTGTCCGCGCCGTGCTCGGCCGCCGGCTGGATCGCGCCGCGCGCCTGTGGCACGGCCAAGCGGTATCGACATCGCACCGATGTCCATGACCGGGCGGTACCGTCCACCGCGCTATCCGGCGTTCTGTTCCACCTCGGCCACGATGCCATCGACCACCAGCGCCAGCAGTCCTTCGTCCTCGCATTCGGCCATGACACGGATCAGCGGTTCGGTGCCGGACTTGCGGATCAGCAGGCGCCCCTGTCCCTGCAGGCGTCCCTCGGCCTCGGCAATGGCGGTTTTCACCGGCCCCAGCGAAAGCGGATCGGCAGCCTCGTCGTAACGGACGTTCCTGAGCAGTTGCGGCACGGTCTCGAAGACGCAGCTCAGCTCCGAGGCGCGCTGGCCGGTCTCGACCATGGCCGCCAGGAACTGCAGCCCGGCCAGCAGCCCGTCGCCGGTGGTGGCGTAATCGGTCATCACGATGTGGCCCGATTGTTCGCCGCCCAGGTTGAAGCCGCCCGCGCGCATCCGTTCCACCACGTAGCGGTCGCCAACCCTGGTTCGGTCCAGCGCGATACCCCTGCCAGCCAGGTGGCGCTCCAGCCCGAGATTGGACATGACCGTCGCGACCAGCGTGTTGCCCGCCAGCCGCCCGTCCTCGGCCCAGCGGTTCGCGAAAAGCGCCATGATCTGGTCGCCGTCGGCGACGGTGCCGGTCTCGTCGAGGATCATCACCCGGTCGGCGTCGCCGTCCAGGCACAGGCCGACATCCGCGCCATGGGCCACGATGGCCGCGGCCGCGCTGTGCGGCGCGGTGGACCCCACGCCATCGTTGATGTTGTCGCCGTTCGGTGCGACCCCCACGGGGATCACCTCGGCGCCCAGTTCCCAGAGCACCTCGGGGGCGACGCGATGCGCGGCGCCATGCGCGCAATCGACCACCACCTTGAGCCCGGCCAGGGTGCGCCCCTGGGGAAAGGTGGACTTGAGCCGCTCGGCATAGCGGAAGCGCCCGTCGTCGATGCGCCTGGCCCGGCCGATGTTGGCCGCCTGCACGGGCTCGACACCCTCTTCCAGAAGGCGCTCGATCTCAAGCTCGGCGGCATCGGACAGCTTGAAGCCGTCGGGGCCGAAGAACTTGATTCCGTTGTCGGCGGACGGATTGTGGCTGGCCGAGATCATGATGCCGAGGTCGGCCCGCATCGAGGTCGTCAAAAGCCCCACCGCCGGCGTCGGCACCGGGCCCAGCAGCAGGACGTTCATGCCCGTGCTTGTCAGTCCCGCGGTCAGGGCGTTCTCGAACATGTAGCCCGACAGGCGGGTGTCCTTGCCGATCACGACCCGGTGGTCGTTGTCCCCATCGTTGCGGAAATACCGCCCCGCCGCCGCGCCCAGCCGCAGCGCCAGGTCCGCGGTCATCGGCGGCGTATTGGCGGTGCCGCGCACCCCGTCGGTGCCAAAGAACTTGCGGGTCATGGGGCCTCTCCTCTCAGGGCGACAGCGATCTGGACCGCCTGTCTGGTCTCGGTGGTGTCATGTACCCGGGTGATCTGCACCCCCTGCGCCAGCCCGTGCAGCGCCACGGCGAGCGATCCGGGCACGCGGTCCCGGGCCTCGGGGGCATCGGCAAGCGTGCCGATGAAACGCTTGCGCGAGGCGCCCAGCAGGACCGGGCAGCCCAGCGCATGGAACAGCGACAGGCGCCGCAGCAGGGCGAGATTATGTGCCAGCGTCTTGCCGAAGCCGATGCCCGGGTCCACCACGATACGGGCGCGGGGCGTGCCGGCGGCCTCGGCCTGCGCGATCCGGTCGGCCAGGAAATCGTAGACGTCCAGCAGCACGTCGTCATAGGTCGGATCGTCCTGCATGTCCTGGGGTGTGCCCTGGGCATGCATCAGGCAGATCGGCAGGCCGCTGTCGGCGGCGAAGGCGGCCATGCGGCTGTCATAGGAGAAGGCCGAGACATCGTTGAGCATGCTGGCCCCGGCCCCCATGGCCGCCCGTGCGACCATGGACTTGCGCGTGTCGATGGAAATCGGCCCGTCTCGGCCCGCGCGGATCGCGGCGATGACGGGCGCGGTGCGGCCCACTTCCTCCTCGACGCCGATCTCGATCGCGCCGGGGCGGGTGCTTTCGCCGCCCACGTCGATGATATCGGCCCCGGCCACCTGCATGGCGCGGGCCTGGGCAAGCGCCGCCTCGGGGTCCATGAAAAGTCCGCCGTCCGAGAAACTGTCGGGCGTCACATTCAGGATCCCCATGAGCCGCGGGCGCCCCATGTCCAGACCGGCCAGCGCCGCCCGTGGCGCGCAAAGCCGCTCCAGCACCGCCTCAGGGACCTCGTGCGCGGGGATCAGCGCGGGCGCCTCCGTCCGGCTGAGGCGTTCCACCTGTGTGAACCAGCACCACCCGCCGGCCAGCGTGACGGCCCCGGCCGGGCGGTGCGGGTCGGATTGCGGAACAGGTCGAAAGTAGTCCATGGCGGGGTCGGGCATCAGTCCAGCGTGTAGCTTGTTGTCGGCAGGGCGCAGTCTGGCGCGGTCCCGCCCAGAACGCAAAGCTCTTCGGCCTGCATTTCCTGCGCGAACCAGGCCGCCAGCGCGAGGGCGTCGCGCGGGCTGGCCGAGGGGCTTTCCACCGCGTCCAGCACGATCTTGGAGGGGGCCCAGACACAGATCTGGCCATTCTTCATTGCCCAGTCCAGTTCCGTCCGGCTGCGGGTCACCACGCAGCGGCGGTCGCGCCCGGCCAGCACCCAGGCGTTCTGCTCGATGGCCAGCAGGTCGATGCGGCGTTGTGCCAGGGCGGCGCGCGATTGCGGGGCGGGGGTGTCGGCGGGGCCGACACAGAAGATCAGCGGCGCCGCGCGTGCGGCGAAATCGTCGATCCAGCGCGCCAGGCTGTCGGCAGCAATGGCCGCATTGGTCAGGTAGACGATGCGCGGGTGCGACGCCTCTTCGTGGGCCTGGGCCGCGGCGGCCTGTTTGCCCCGTTCGCGCGCGATCTCGACGCCAAGTGCGCCGGGGCCACGGTCCAGCTTCTCGATGCGCACGAAGACACGCTCGGCCTGGGGTTCCAGCAGGATGCGGTCGGCCACGCGCTCGGCCAGGGTTTCCAGCAGGTTGAGCCGCTCGGCCCCCAGCTCGTACTGGATCGCCTCGGTCACCCGGTCGTAGGACAGGATGCGGTCCACGTCGTCCTCGACAGGCCTCGACAGGGGGGCGACCTCGACCACCACGTTGAACTTGATGTGCTGCGGGCTGCCGCGCTCGGCCTGGAAGGCGCCGATCTCGACCTCTGCCACGTAGTCGCGCAGCGAGATGCGGTCATTGAGCGCTCCCTCGGCCGGCACGGTGGCTTCGGCCCGTTCCGCCGGGTGGGCGAAGGCAAGGCGGATGTCGGAATTCATGGGGCACCCCCGGTTGTCGTATCGCGGGGATACTAGGGCCTTGTCACGGGAACAAGCGCCGATGCGCGACCGGCGAATGCCCGCGCGCGACGCGGCCGGGTCAGCCCTGGCGGTAAAAGTGGTGCGAGCCGATGGTGGTGGTCCGGGGAAACACCCGGGCCCAGCGGGGGCTGACGGCGCGGGTGTGGTAATAGGTGGCGCCATTGGTCAGATCGCCTGGCGCCGTTCCGTCCATCAGCAGGCGCGCGACCTTGCCCACGGTGGCCCAGGCCTGTGGCTCGTGCACCGTCTCGGGGCTGCCGTCGCAGGTAAAGGTGAACTGGCAGGCATAGAGCTGCCCGGTGCCCTGTGTGACAACGGCGCAGACATCATCGGGAAAGCGCGCGCTGTCCACGCGGTTGAGGATGACCTCGCCCACCGCGAACATGCCGCGCACGGTTTCACCGCGGGCCTCGAAATAGAGCGCCTCGGTCAGGCATTCCCATTGCGCGCCGCCATCGGCCCCGGGCTGGTCGGCGAGAAAGGCGCTGTCATAGGCGATTGTCCCCTCGGCGGTCGCAACCTTGCGCGCCACGGGGGTGGGCGGCGCGGTCAGCGCCGACAGGCGGCTGTGGGGCACCATGCCGATCGCGGCGCGTTCCTGGCCCAGCAGGGCAGCAAGGCGCGTTTCCAGCAGCTCTGCCGTCGCGGAGGTGGCCAGCGCTCCAAGGGCAAGTGCCGCGGCCAGCGTGGCGCGTGTCAGCGTCCGAAACATCATTTCGTCATCCCCACAGGTGTTGCACGGCGCGGAGCCGTGCCAGCGCGGCAGGACATAGGCCACGGGCGGGCTTGCGTCCACCCCGGGGGTCACATGGCCGTCATGTGGCTGATGCAACGGGGTCACATGGCTGATTTGGCGCCTCATCCCCTTGTGATGCGCGGCCCCGAGGCCTCTATCCCTGCCATCCGCCCTTGCCTTCGAGGGCGAGCTGAGCGGCGGTCAACCGCGCAATCGGCACCCGGAATGGCGAGCAGGAAACATAGTCGAATCCATTCGCGCGGCAGAAATCGATGGCGGCGCGGTCGCCGCCGTGTTCGCCGCAGATCGACAGGGTCACGTCCGGGCGGCCTTCGCGGCCCCGCTCGGCGCCGATGCGCAGCAGCTCGCCCACGCCCTCCAGGTCCAGCCGGTGGAAGGGGTCTTCGTCATAGACGCCCAGCCGCACGTAGTCGGACATGAAGCGGCTCGCGTCGTCGCGCGACAGGCCATAGGTCATCTGGGTCAGGTCGTTGGTCCCGAACGACAAAAAGGCCGCGTGCTCGGCGATGTCGGCGGCGCGCAGGGCGGCGCGCGGGGTTTCGACCATGACGCCCAGGCGATAGTCGAAGTCCGCGCCGGTCTCGGCCCGCACGGCGGCGGCCACCGCGTCGATGCGGCCCTGGACCAGTTCGACCTCCTTCATGGCGCTGACCAGCGGGATCATGATCTCGGGCACCACCGGCGCGCCGGTCTGGCTGGCCGCGATCGTCGCCTCGAAGATGGCGCGGGCCTGCATCTCGTAGATCTCGGGCACGGTCACGCCCAGCCGCACGCCGCGCAGCCCCAGCATGGGGTTGTATTCCTCCAACTGCTCGATGCGCTCGACGACCTGGCTCAGCGGCAGGTCCAGGACATCGGCCAGGTCGCGCATGCCGGGCTTGCCGGTGGGCAGGAATTCGTGCAGCGGCGGGTCGAACAGGCGAATGCAGACCGGCAGGCCTTCCATGATGCCGAACACCTGCGCGAAATCCGCCCGTTGTAGCGGCAGCAGCCGGTCCAGCACCGCCGCGCGCCCCTCGGGGCTGTCCGAGAAGATCATCTCGTGCATCAGGTTGACGCGGTCTTCCTCGAAGAACATGTGCTCGGTCCGGCACAGCCCGATGCCCTGGGCCATGAAGTTGCGCGCGCTCTGGGCGTCGGCGGGGGTGTCGGCATTGGCCCGGATGCCGATGTCGCGCAACCTGTCGGCCCAGGACAGCAAGGTCTGGAAGGCGCCGTCGAGCGCCGCCTCGACCGTCTCGGTCTGGCCGTTGAGCAACTGGCCCGTCGTGCCGTCCACGGTGACGATGTCGCCCTCGCGGAAGATGCGCCCGCGCGGGCCCTTCACCTGCCGCTTGCGTTCATCGATCACCAGGTCGTCGGCCCCCACGATGCAGGGCAAGCCAAGCCCGCGCCCGATCACCGCGGCATGGCTGGTGATGCCGCCGCGCACCGTCACCACGGCCTCGGCGGCATGCATCCCGCGGATGTCCTCGGGCGTGGTCTCGCGGCGTATCAGCACGCAGGGTTCGTTGCGCGCCGCGCTCGCCTGGGCCTCGTAGGGCGAGAAGACCAGCCGCCCCGCCGCCGCCCCGGGGCTGGCGGCGATGCCCGTGGTGATGACATCGCGGGTGGCGCCCGCGTCGACCTGCCGGTGCAGCAGTTCCGACAGCGCGTCCGGTTCGACCCGCATGACGGCCTCGTCGCGCGGGATGATGCCGTCTTCGGCCAGGTCGACGGCCACACGTACCGCCGCCCGTGACGAGCGCTGCACCCGGATCGCGTCAAGCACCTGCACCGCGCCGTCCTGCAGCACGAACTTGATCTCCATCTCCTCGCGCAGCTTGTGCCGGCAGGTCTCGCCGAAGGCCTGCAACTGCGCGAAGACCTCCGGACAGCGGTCTTCCAGCGAGGGGCCGCGCGGGTCGCGTGTCAGATAGAGCGTGTCCTCCTGGTCGTGCAGGTGCTCACCGCTGACGGCCTGGGCCTTGTAACGCCCGGTGGGGCGGCGCTGGCCGGTGGCCGGGTCGATGAACTGGATCATGCCGTAGCCGCTTTCGCCCGCGCCGATCCCCAGCGCCATTTCCTGCACAACCAGCCCAAGCCCGGCATCGGCGGGCGCACCCCTGGCCTGGCGCAGCAGCCGCGCGCTGGTGCCCTCCCAGGCGCGCGCCATGGACCGCAGCACCTCGGCCAGCTGGACCTCGGCCTCCTGCGGGAAGGGCGCGTCCATCTCGGCCTCGTAGACGGCGAGCATGGCATTGAGGGTGTCGATGCTGGGATGGGCCGCGGCGTCGAATTCCTCGGCGTCCAGCCGGGCGACATGCACCGCGTAGGACTGCACGAAGGACATGTAGAGCCGGGTCGCCAGCGTCTCGCCGATGGCGCCGCAGAGCGCCTCGTGCTTGGCCGCGTTCATGCCGATGTTGAGCATCGCGCCCGGCCCACCCCAGTCGGGGTTGAGGCTGGAGGGGCGCACCGAGAGCAGCGGCAGCGTGGGAAACTCGCGCAGGATCATGTCGGCCGCCGGGGGCTGGCCGCCCGCGATCAGGCGCACCGCGTCGAAGGACAGCGCCACGGTCTTGGGCACCGGAAAGTCCAGGCGCACCAGCCGTTGCAGGCACTTCGCGCGGCCGCCATGAACCTCGGCCGCCATGGGCGCGGTCCGGGTGATGACGCACATATCCTTGAGGGTCACGACTTTCTGCATTGCAGCACTCCTCTGTGCAGCACCTTAGAGCGCCCGTGATTCGGCGCAAGTCCAGCGTGCCCCTTTCAGGGCCGACGGCGGGGCCGGGCGGGCGATCCGTGGACGGATCGCGGCGCTACGTCGACGCAGTGCCCGCCTAGCCCTCGATCCGGCGCAGGTCGGCCACGCCGAGGCAGGTGGTGCGGATGCGCGAGAGCAGGTTCAGCCGGTTGCGCCGCAGCACCGGGCTGTCGGCGTTGATCTGCACCTGCTCGAAGAAGGCGTCTATGGGCGCGCGAAGCCCGGCCATGGCGGCCATGGCGCTGGCGAAATCCTCGGCCGCCATGGCCGGGGTGATGCGCGTGTCGGCCGCGTCGAGCGCGGCGAAGAGGGCGGTTTCCGCCGCGTCCTCGGCGAACCGGGCATCGGCGCCGAAGGTATATTCGACGCCGTCAGCGTCCTCGGCCTGGGTGAGGATGTTGTTGGCGCGCTTGAATCCTTGGATCAGGTTCTCGCCATCCTCGGTGCGCAGGAAATTTTCCAGCGCCTCGGCCCGTTTGACCAGCAGGGTCAGGTCGTCGGCGCCATCCATGGCGAGGCAGGCGTCGATGACGTCATGGCGGATGCCCTCGCCCTTGAGGTGGACCTTGAGGCGGTCGTGGAAGAAGGCGAGCAGGTCGGCCCAAGACCGTTCGGCGTCTTCAACTGCTTTTTTCGCTGACCTCCTAACGAACTCATTGTCTTCCTCGTCCGCAGAGGTGGCGTCGATTGCGTCCGTAATCGAGGACAGCAGCTTTTCGCGATCATCCTCCTTGAGAAAATCGAATTCTGCAATGTTTCGAGCAGTTTCTAGCAAGCGCGAGGACCCAAGTTCGGCAGAGACCAGTTCCGGCTGAAAATGCTTCTCGAAAAGCGACCTCAAAAGTATGTTTCGGAGGCGTGTCCGCACGTTATTCCCCAACACCAACCTTATCACCCCCAGCGCGGCGCGGCGCAGGGCGTAGGGGTCCTTGCTGCCCGTCGGCTTCTCGTCGATCGCCCAGAAGCCCGTCAGTGTGTCCAGCTTGTCGGCCAGGGCCACGGCGACCGAGACCGGCGCGTTGGGCACGTCGTCGTCCTGTCCCATGGGTTTCCAGTGCTCGCGGCAGGCCGCGGCAACCTCCGGGCTGCGCCCGGCCTCCAGCGCGTAGTAGCGGCCCATGACGCCCTGCAACTCGGGAAACTCGCCCACCATTTCCGAGCGCAGGTCGGCCTTGGCGATGCGGGCGGCCTCTTCGGCCGTCTCGGGGTCGGCGCCCACCTGCGGCGCGATCTCGCGGGCCAGCGCGGCGATGCGGTCGACCCGGTCGGCCTGGCTGCCCAGTTTGGCGTGGAAGGTCACCGCGGCCAGCCCGTCGCACCAGTCCTGCATGCCGGCCCTGGCCACGCGCAGGTCGTTGTCCCAAAAGAACCTGGCGTCGGCCAGCCGCGCGGCCAGCACCTTCCGGTTTCCGGCGAGGATGGTCTTGCCGCCATCCGGCGCGGCGATGTTGGCGACGGTGACGAAGCGGGTGATCTGCCCGGTCTTGTCGCGCAGCGAAAAGAACTTCTGGTGTTCCTTCATCGAGGTCTGCAGCACCTCGGGCGGCAGGTGCAGGAAATCGGCGTCGATCTCGCCCATCAGCACCACGGGCCATTCCACCAGCCCCGCGACCTCGGCCAGCAGGCCGGTGTCCTCGACCAACTCCAGCCCGGCGGCGAAGGCCATGTTGGCCGCCTCCTGCCGGATGTGCTCGGCGCGTTCCTCGGGGCGCAGCAGGACGCGGGCCTGTTTCAGTTTCGCTTCGTAATCCTCGAAGGACGAGACGGCAAAGGCGTCGGGCGCCATGAAGCGATGCCCGCGCGTGGTGTTGCCGGCGGTGATCCCGTCGATCTCCAGCGGCACGACCTCGGCGCCGTCGTCGTCGGTCAGCAGGCACAGGATGGACTGCAGCGGGCGCACCCAGCGCAACGAACCAGCGCCCCAGCGCATCGACTTGGGCCAGGGGAAGTGGCGCACCGTGTGGTCGAGCACCTCGGCCACGATCTCGGGCGCGGGGCGGCCCTTGTGTTCGATGACGGCAAAGTAAACCTGCGCCTTGCCGGTGTCGCGCACCTCCAGCGCGGCACGGTCGACCCCGGCGCCCCGGCAGAATCCCTCGATGGCCTTGTCCGGCGCGCCGACCTTGGGGCCCTTGCGCTCTTCTCGTGTGTCGGGGCTTTCGGTCGACAGCCCCTCGATGGACAGCGTCAGACGGCGCGGCGTGTGAAAGGCGCCCGCGCTGGCGTAGGTCAGGCCCGCCTCGACCAGCCCGTCGGTGACAAGGCGCTTCAGGTCGGCGGCGGCCTTGGCCTGCATCCGGGCCGGGATTTCCTCGGAGAAGAGTTCGATCAGTAGATCAGCCATGTCAGTCGGTCTCCGGCGGTTCGGGGCAGTCGTCGGGGACGGGCTCACCGTCGAAGACGACCGCGCCGCAGCGGTTGATCTGGTGCCAGGCGACGCCGCGCCCGTCGGGCAGGACGGCGACGAGGCGGTCGATGCCGTAGTCGATGTTCTCGACGCCCATCAAGGCGATGGCGTCGCCGCGTTCCAGCGCCGCGCCGATCTCTTGCGCGTCGTAGCAGTCGAACCAGCCGGGCCCGGTCAGCGGCTCGGGAGCCGCGGCGATCACGTAGGCCTCGCGCAGTTCGTCTTGCGACAGCGGCGTGTCGAAACAGGCGCGAAAACGGATCGGACTGCTGTTGGCGTCGATGGCGCGGAAGTTGTCGAAGGCGATGGGCTCGGGCGCATCGGTCTCGGCATCCGTCAGTTGCACGCCGCCGGCCGCTTCGGCGTCGACCTCCTCGTAATAGGCGTAGACCTGCAGGTAATAAAGCGCCACCCCGGCCACCAGCGCGCTCAGCACCATGGCCACGATCGCCAGCCGCACCGGGGTCATGCCGCGGCCCCGCCGGCCTCGGTCTGCACGAAGGCATCGGCGCAGAGCTTCGCCAGCGTGCGCACCCGGCCGATATAGGCCTGGCGTTCGGTCACGGAAATCACGCCGCGCGCGTCCAGCAGGTTGAAGATGTGGCTGGCCTTGATGCACTGGTCATAGGCGGGGTGGGCCATGATGATGCGCTGGCCGGTCTTGGGGTCTTCGGCGGGCTGGTCGAGAATGGTGTGGCACTCGGCCTCGGCCTCCTCGAAATGGCGCAGCAGCACGTCGGTGTCGGCCACGTCGAAGTTCCAGCGGCTGTATTCCTGCTCGGTCTGGCGGAAGACATCGCCGTAGGCCAGCGGCTGCGGCGCATCGGGCGCGTTGAAGGGCATCTCCATCACGTGGTCGATGCCCAGCACATACATGGCCAGCCTTTCCAGCCCGTAGGTCAGCTCGCCCGAGACGGGGTGGCAGTCGTGCCCGCCGACCTGCTGGAAATAGGTGAACTGGCTGACCTCCATGCCGTCGCACCAGACCTCCCAGCCGAGGCCCCAGGCGCCCAGCGTGGGGCTTTCCCAGTCATCCTCGACGAAGCGGATGTCGTGATGGGCCATGTCGATGCCGATGGCCTGCAGGCTGCCGAGGTAGAGGTCCTGCAGGTCCGGCGGGCTGGGTTTGATCAGCACCTGGAACTGGTAGTAGTGCTGCAACCGGTTGGGGTTCTCGCCATAGCGCCCGTCGGTGGGCCGCCGCGAGGGTTGCACATAGGCCGCCGCCCAGGGCCGGGTGCCCAGCGACCGCAGCGTGGTCGCCGGGTGAAAGGTGCCGGCGCCGACCTCCATGTCATAGGGCTGCAGCACGGCGCAGCCCTTGGCCGCCCAGTAGGATTGCAGCCTCAGGATGACCTCCTGAAAGCTGCGGGGCCGGGTCCGGGCAGGCACGTCAGCCATGGCTCACCTTTCGATTGTCGGCGCGCGGCCGCAGGATGCGTTCGGGCGCTTCAATAGGCGCGGCGGCGGGCAGGGTCAATGCGACGTGCCGGGGCGTCCAGCCGCAAGGTCACCACCGGCTGGGCATGCGGGCCGGCGGGTGCGATTTCGGGGTGCAAAGGTCTTCTGGTCTGGTAGGTTGTCCACCGGGGCGACCCCGGCAGGGGCACGGCCGCAACGACAGTGAAATCAACGGGTACGGGATGGGTGTCATGCGCAGGATAACGACAGGGCTTTTCGCGGTGTTTCTGGCCGCGGTGTTTCTGGCCGCGGTGATCGGCGCACTGGCCACGGGGCCGGCAATGGCGCAGCAGCGGTCGTGGGTTCAGGTCGAAGCGCAGCGGACATTGTCCGATGCGCAGGAGGCCGCGCGCGGCTATGCCGCCGCCGGGGTCGACGATGTCAACGGCTTCCTGCTGGGGACGGGCTGGTACGGGATTGCCCTGGGCCCCTATAGCGAAGATCGGGCGCAGACCGTGCGCCGCAGTCTGCGGGCCCGCGGCCTGATCCCCCGCGACAGTTACCTGGTCGACGGCAGCCAGTTCCGACAGCGCTACTGGCCCGCCGGGGTGACGGGCACGACCGCCGCCACGGATGCGCTGACCGAGCCTGCCGAACAGCCCGACCCCGCACCGACAGAAACCCCCGACGAGACCGTGGCCGAGGCGCGCGCTGCCGAGGGCCTTCTGCCCCGCGACGAGAAACGCGAATTGCAGTCCATGCTACAATGGGCCGGGCATTATGCCGGGGCCATCGACGGGCTGTTCGGGCGCGGCACGCGCAGGGCCATGTCTGCCTGGCAAGACGCCAACAACCACGAGATCACCGGCGTCATGACCACCGGCCAGCGGGCCGAGTTGCTGGCCGCCTACAACGCCATTCTCGAGGGGCTGGACATGGCCACGGTCCGCGATGAAACCGCCGGGATCGAGATGACGATGCCCACCGGCGCCGTCGCCTTCGAGGCCTATGAGCCGCCCTTTGCACGCTATGGCGCGACGGGCGATATGGACGCGCAGGTTCTGCTGATCTCGCAGCCGGGCGACCGGACCCGGATGTTCGGCCTCTACGAGATCATGCAGACGCTGGAGATCGTCCCCCGCGAGGGGCCGCGCAGCCGCACCGCCGATGGCTTCACGATCGAGGGGTTTGGCGAGGACATCCAGTCCTTCACCTCGGTGTCGCTGGAGGCGGGCGAGATCAAGGGCTTCACCCTCGTCTGGCCCGCCGGTGACACGGAACGCCGCGACCGGGTGCTGTCGGAGATGCGCGAGAGCTTTGCCCGTATCGACGGCGTGCTCGACCCGGCCGCCGCCGAACCGGACGATGACCAGGCCATCGACCTGGTCTCGGGGCTGCAGGTGCGCCGCCCCCTGCGCGACCGCAGTGGGTTCTACGTCAATGCGAGCGGCGATGTGCTGACCACGACCAGGGCTATCGAGGACTGCGGGTCCATCACCCTGGACAAGGCCCATGAGGCGCGCCCGGTCCACCGTGACGAGGCGCTTGGCCTGGCCGTGCTGCGCCCGCAAGAGGAACTGGCGCCCGCGCAGGTGGCCGATTTCAACGTCGGCGTGCCTCGCCTGCAGGCCGAGGTGGCCGTGGCTGGCTTTCCCTATGGCGGGGTGCTGGCCACCCCGGCGCTGACCTTCGGCACGCTGGCTGATATCCGTGGCCTCGACGGCGAGGAAGAGGTCAAGCGCCTCTCGCTCATGGCGCAGGAGGGCGACGCGGGCGGGCCGGTCTTCGACGGGGGCGGCGCCGTGATGGGCATGCTGCTACCTCGCCGGGCCGACAATGGCCAGGTGCTGCCGCCCGAGGTGTCTTTTTCCGTCCATGCCGAGCAGATCGTCGCCTCGCTCGATGCCGCCGGGGTGCCGGTGCGCACCATGCAGTTGGAGTCCGACATGAGCCCCGCCGCCCTGACCCAGAGGGCCGCCGACGTGGCCGTTCTGGTCAGCTGCTGGGAGGACTGACCGGACCCGGCGTGCGTTGCCGGACAGTCCGCGGCGGGGGGGGGGGGGGGGGGGGGGGGGGGGGGGGGGTGGGGGGGCGGGGGGGGGGGCGCCTCGGGGGGCCCGCGGCGGCTTCC